>JAXDBM010000089.1:0-23415 GCA_034678725.1 Syntrophales bacterium
CCGACTCCAGGTTCCGCATCAGGTGAGCGAAAAGGTAGTCTGCGTCGCTGCTGGGGGGCGAAAAGGTCTTCGTCTTGCTGATGGAGGCGTAGGCGCTCTTCTCCTCCGGGCAGACGGGATAGACCGATTCCCCTCGAAGCTCCCGCCAGATATCGATCCCCGGTTTGGTGAAGCGCCTTCTGACCGTGTCCTCCGGAAGCCGGGCGAACGCAAGGGCCGTTCGGACGCCCAGCTTGTTGAGATAATTCGTTGTGGCGTGGCCGATCCCCCAGATTTTTTCCACGGGGAGCGGTTCAAGGTGCCTCGCGATCATTCGGCCGGGGATGGGTGTGAACCCGTCCGGCTTGCGGTGTTTGGAGGCGACCTTGGCCAGCACCTTGGTGAGGCTCAGGCCCACAGAAACGGTGATGCCCAGTTCCCTTGAAATTTCGTTTTTTATGTTGACCGCAATGGTCTCATAGGACGCTCTCAATGCCCGGCGCATTCCCGTGATGTCGGCAAATGCCTCGTCAATGGAGTATTCCTCCACCTGAGGGGTGAACCGCCGCATGACGTTGAACATTTTGCGGGAGAAAAGGCTGTAGGTCTCATAGTCCGACGGCAGGACCACCAATCCCGGGCACATCTTCCTTGCCTCATGGAGCGGAACGCCCCGCTTGATCCCGATGGCCTTGGCGGCATAGCTGGCACAGGCCACAATACCGCGCTCGCCTCCGGTAATGATCGGCCTGCCCCGGAGTTCGGGGTGAATCGCCTCTTCGCAGGAAGTGAAGAAGGCGTCGCCGTCGATGTGCAGAATCGCCTGCGGCCAGGAGTGAAGACTGAACAGGATGTCGCTCAAGGTCATGCCTCACCGGAAAGGTTTGATCGATGGAGAGGCATTGTAATAGAACGATCGTTCTATTGTCAAGGGGCAATCCGAAGCGTGCCGAAGACGGTCACTCCACCAGCCGGTAGCCCTTCTCGGTGAAGAGCCTCAGGCAGGCGTCCACCGCATCCGCATCGTAGAGGATGTCCCGGTTCGTCGCGATCTCGTCCAGCGCCGCCTGGATTCCCCGGCCGGGGCGGTAGGGGCGATGGGAGGCCATGGCTTCGATCACGTCGGCCACCGAGAGGATCCGCGACTCGATCAGGATCTGGTCGCGCGTCAGGCCGTTCGGGTAACCCGAACCGTCCACCCGCTCATGGTGCTCCAGAACCATCCGGGCAATGGGCCAGGGGAAGTCGATGTCCTTCAGGATATCATAACCGGACTGGGCGTGGGTCTTGATGAGATCGAATTCGATTTTCGTCAGCCGCGTCGGTTTGGTGAGAAGCTCCACGGGAACGGAGATCTTGCCGAGGTCATGGATGGTCGCTGCCATGCGGATTCCGTCGATCTGATCCCGGGAGAGCCGCATCTCCACGGCAATGGAACGGGCCAGGTCCGCGACCCTCCGCTGGTGGCCCGCCGTGTAGGGGTCCCTCGTTTCGACGGTCACGGCCATGGCCTGAATGGTGGCCCCCAGCGATTTCCGCAGGTTCCGCATGCTTTCCTGCTTCGCATCCTCGGCTTTCACCTGCTCGTCGATATTCCGGGAGAGCCCCAGAATGCCCACGATGCGCTCTTCCATGTCCCGGATGAACGTCAGGTTGATCTCGAACCACAGCGGAGAGCCGTTCTTATGGATGTGTTCCACGTTCACCGACAGGGAACGATTCAGGTCTTCCTGTGCGTAAGCGCGGATCAGCTTCGAGCCCTCCCGGTAGAGATCCATCACTTTGTCGAATGAGCGTGAAGACAGAGTCTCCTTCCAGGGCAAAGCCATGAATTCTTCCGGCGTGTACCCCAGTTGCGCCGTGATCGAGGGGCTGATGTAGTCGATTTTCAAGTCCAGGCCCATGGTCCAGACGATATCCCTGATATTTTCCGTCAGCAGCCGGTATCTCGCCTCGCTTCTCCGCAACTGTCCTTCGGCCTGTTTGCGGTCGGTGATGTCCAGCGCGGTGAAGGTCACGCCGGCCCCGGGATCGGAAGGATCCATCCACGATGATCGCAGCAGGATATCCATGACGGTGCCGTCTTTCCGGACCCAGTGGGTTTCGACGGTTCCGGTTCCCCTTTGCGCAATCTGGGCGTATTTTTCCCTGCCGACATATTCGTAATCCTCGTCCGTCGCGTATAGAATCCGGGCGCTTTGACCGATGAGTTCTTCCCTTCCGTAGCCCAGCATTTCACAGAGGCGGTTGTTGGCCTGTTGAATGACCCGGTCCGATGTCAGGCCGATTCCAATCGGAGAGGCGAGAAAGATGCTCTTCAGCGTCGATTCGCTCCTGCGCAGGGCCTCTTCCGCCCGTGTTCTTTCGGTAATGTCGTTCAGGAAATTCAGGGTGGCCGGTCTTCCCTGCCAGGGCACGACGACGGCGCTGATCTCGACCCACCGAATGGATCCGTCTTGGTTGACCACCCGGAAGGCATAGACGGAGGGGAGTTCCTTGCCGGCAAGTCTTCTGATGTGGTTCATGGCAACCAGGTCGCGGTCGTCGGGGTGGATGAAATCCGTGAATGGCACGGACTTTAAAGCTTCCTGGGAATAGCCGATCATTTCCTCGGCGATCGGGTTGGCGAAGACCAGCTTCAGGTCCTGGGTGACGATGATGGCCTCCCGGGCATTCTCCACGATCAGGCGGTTCTTTTCTTCGCTTTCCCGCAGGGAGGATTCCGTCTGCATGCGCTCGGTGATGTCCCGGACAACACTCCGGAAGCCCGTCGGTTGACTGTCCCCGTTCCGGATGAGAGAAGCGGACAGCTCAATGGTCCTTACGGTCCCGTCTTTTCTCAGAATCTCCCAGGTAAAGCTTTTGATCGGTTTCCCCGTCCTGTAAACCCGGTTGTGTGCATCCCGAACTATTTTTCTGCTTTCCTCGTTGACCGCACACCGCCGGTAATTCATGCCCAGCAGTTCCAGGTGAGGATAGCCCATGATCTCCTGAAAAGACCGGTTGAAGAAAGTGAAATTTCCGGCCAGATCCGCCTCATAATACCCCTCCTCCATGTTTGCGAGAATCATTTGATAACTGTCAGCGGACGTCCGCAAAGCGCTGTCAAGCTGGTCATTCCCGGTGTCCAATGGGGGCGCTGTCCCGGTTGGGTGCACGGTCTCCTCCTCGATCTGCTGCCGAGGTGGAAAAAGTTCCGGCTGGGACCGGGCTTTATTTTTTCTCGTCTGCGACATGTTCCGATTTCCTGATCATCGTTTGATTTTTTGCCATCGGCAAAACCTGATTGCCCGATTTCGCATCAGGATATGCCAATTCCGGCGATTTTGCAATGTGGAAGCGGTTTCCGCGCCCGGCCGCCGGGGAAGGGCCGGGGCTCAAGCCCGCAGGTCCGGCGCGGATGGCGTCGCCGCCGCTTCGGCCGAGATCCCGACGCTTAAATCCGTTTCCAGCGCTCGGCAGCCCTTTCCGTGATGTCCCCGCAGGCAGCCCGCTTCAGGATCCCCAGCGTCCCGACCATCGGCAGCTCCGAGTACAGTCCGGATGCCAGAGCCAGGTTGTAGATGCAGCGGGGGGCCTGGCCGCCTTTTGCCGGGTCCGGGAAGATGTCGTGAATGGCCAGAAATCCGCCGGGCATCACGTGGGATACCCAGCCGCTGTAATCGGTGAAGGCCGCCTCGAAGGTGTGGCCGCCGTCGATGAAAACGAGGCTGAGCGGCGTGGACCAGTTCCGGGCAACGTCGCCGGACCGGGCCACAATGGAAATCACTGTGCCCTCCAGGCCGAGATCGGAAATCGTTTTCCGGAAGAGGGGAAAGGTGTCGATCCGGCCGGTGGCCGGATTCAGAAGTTCCGGGTCAAAGTACTCCTCGCCGGGCTGCTGCTCCTCCGAACCTTCGTGGTGGTCGATCGAATAAAGGATGGCGCCGCTTTCCCGGCAGCCCAGCCCGAGATAGGCGGCGGAGCGCCCGCAGTAGCTGCCGATCTCCAGGCAGGGGCCGAGACGGCCGGCCTCCCGCGCCAGCTCGTAGAGCCGCCACGCCTCGTCTTCATCCATGAACCCTTTGAAGGGGTATGTTTTCAGGTTCATCCGGTTCATGCGTAATGCTCTCCTTAAGAGAACTCGAGAAATCGATGATATTAACGGGTGAGGACGTCATCGGTATTACGGATAACATCTGCAATCCAGGCGTTGATACTCTTGCCCGATGCTTTGGCCAAAGTTGCCGCCTTATCGTACACTTCTTGGGAAAGGCGAAGGTTTAATCTGCCGGATGTTTTCCGGTAGGGCGAAACCCCCTCTTCAGCACACATCTCAAAAAACACCTTCAGTGAAGTTTCCCCTTCACGGCGCAATCCATCGATATCGTTTGAGTAAAAATCGGCGCCGCCGTTCAATCCTACAAACTCACCCCGGAACATGTTGATCTCTGGGTCGAAGGCGATAACAGCCTTGACACCGTTGATTTCCATAACGTTCATCATGGCTTCACTCCATTCTTTTCAAACCAACTGCGAATGCTCGCTACGGCTCCTTTGTCAGTATCGGGCGACAGGTGGGGACGATGAAACACCCTTCGCTCCCCACACAGCATGACACCGACGCGCGATCCTTCCCGCTTTGTCACTTCTGCACCCAAGTTGCGGAACAACGCTTCAATATCGCTCCATTTCACCTTTGCGCTGGGGGGATGTGCAAAGATCAGTTCAAGAGTTTTTTGGTGCTTGCGCGACATGGCTCAATGGTGCCAAATTATGGCGTCGTTGTCAAGGGAGATATTTTGTTGGGTGATGTTTACGATGCAGACCCCATAATGATTCCCGAGTGATTCGGTGTTTCGATGGGGATTCTCCGGATGTCTTTAACGCAGGCTTTCGCCAGCATGTCCGTAATCTGCGATTCGGAGTAGGATTGCCCCGATGGCGTGCCCAGCAGCATGTTGAGCGAGAAAAGGGCGGAATGAAGGGGCCCGTCCATGCTGTCGTTCAGGATAAATTCGTGGACGATGATCCGGCCGCTCCGCTCCAGCGAGGAGACGGCCTTTCGAATGATTTTTCCGCAGTCCTTTGGGCCTTCCCCGTGGAGGATTTGGGACAGCAGGACGACGTCGTAGGTTCCCCGGATTCGATCCTTCAGATAATTGCCGGCCTGGAACTCGACGCGCCCGGACAGTCCGAATCTTTGAATGGTCCGGTCGGCGAAGGGCCTGGTTTCCGGCAGGTCGTAGACGGTCGCCCGAAGCCGCGGATTGGCCAGGCAGAAATGAATCGCATAGGTTCCCGGTCCGCCGCCCAGATCGAGCAGGTGGTGGCTATCTTTCAAATCGACCGCAGCGACGACGAGCGGCGCCACCTTCGTGGCGATGTTGTACATGCCCATCAGAAAGCTCTCGCGCCGCTTCGCCCCGGAGAAGGAAGACCGGCTCCGGACAGGCCTTCCCGTTTTCACGGCCCGGTCCAGACGGGCCCAGGATTCCATCAGGTAATGATGGTGCAAGATGATCCAGCCCAAATAATCCGGTGAGTTCTTCGCCAGCCGGGAGAGCCCGAATGGGGTGTTCCCGTACCGCCCGCCGGTCTTGACGAGCAGCTTCATGGCGGTGAGGGCGTTCAGCAGCATTCCGACGCCCCGCGGGTTGCCCCCGATCTTTCCGGCGGTTTCCACTTCCGTGAGGTGTTCTTTGCCGATCGCTGTGAAAACATCCAGCTTGACGCCAGCATGCAGGGCGCAGGACTGCCAGTAGATGCCGGACATCCGTAGCAATTGTTCAGGGTCCCAGTCAGGATCGGTCATGATCGTTTGCCTCGCAGGATTGGCTCTTTTATACAGCTATCCGTTTGAAAAAGAAAGGGATTATTTTTTTCTGCGAACATTCGAAAATATTTCTTGACAAGATCGGTTTTCAGGTGTAGTCATTCAATGACCATCGGTCAGATGTTGACTGAAGTTCATATTGTGAACATAGGTCATAACATAGCACAGACAGTTCGGGTAGCTCAACATGGGGCTTGCGGATAGACGGAAGAGAGAAAGAGAGCAGCGGCGAAACGCCATCCTCAGTGCTGCGAGAAAGCTCTTTTTCGAAAAGGGATTCCGTCATGTCACCGTCGAAAATATCGCCAGAAAAGCCGAACTGAGCAAAGGTTCCGTCTATCTCTATTTCAGCAGCAAAGAGGAAATCTACACCCAGATTCTCCTGAGCGACATCGACAAATTCAACAAAAAATCATCCCAGATCTTTCAGAACGGCAAGTCGGCGGCGGAACTGGTCATGGATTTCGCCTGCATTTATGTCGATTTCTTTCTCAATGACCGGGAGCTGTTCCGGATCATGATGACCTTCATGCTGCACACCGAGGAGCTGAATTTGACCGAAGACGTGAATCAGCACATCATCGAGGTCACCAACAACACCGCCCAGGTCATCGAGACCATCCTTCAGCAGGGTATCGACAGGGGCGAGTTTCCCCGGGACATCAATCTGAGGCAGAGCCGCAACGCCCTGTGGGGTCTGCTGAACGGAATCACATCGCTTCATCTTTTCACGGGGCGGGAGGCCAACAAGGAGGAGCGGATCCGTTCCACCATCCAGGGAAGTCTGAACATCTTCATCAAGGGTTTGAAGACCCATCGGAACGGTGAAGAGATCATCAGCCGGAATAGAAATTTCCAGACCATCTAACAGAACGTGAAGGAGGTATTTTATGAGCAATTCGTTGGTAAACACAAGGGATCAGCAGTTCCTTCTCTTCGAGCAACTGGGCATCGAGAAGTTGTTCGAATCGGAGCTCTACAAGGATTTTTCGAAGGACGACGTGCTGATGATGATGAACGAGGCGGAAAAGATGGCGCTCAACGTCATCCTGCCGACCTATGAGGTTGGGGACAAGGAAGGCTGCACCTTCAAGGGCGGCAAGGTGAGCGTGCCCAAGTGCTATCACGACGCCTTCAAGAAGTACTGCGAAGCCGGATGGCTGGCGCAGGTTCAGCCGCCCGATGTCGGCGGCCAGGGGCTGCCCTTCACCATGATGACGGCAAACCTGGAGCCCTGCTATGCCGCCAACTTCGCCTTCCTGATGTATCCCGGACTGACCCACGGCGCGGCGGGACTGATCCTGCATCACGGGACGGAGGAGCTGAAGAACAAATACATGTACAAAATGTTCGCCGGCGAGTGGGGCGGCACGATGTGCCTCACCGAGCCGGGCGCGGGCAGCGACGTCGGCGCCCTTCGGACAACGGCGAAGCGGCTTCCCGACGGCAAATTCCTGATCACCGGGACCAAATGCTTCATCTCCTGCGGAGACCACGACCTGACCCCGAACATCATTCACCCGGTCCTGGCCAGGATTGAAGGCGATCCTCCCGGCACCCCCGGCATCTCCATCTTCATCGTTCCCAAGTACCGCCTCAAGGATGACGGCTCTCTGGGCGAGTTCAACGACGTCAAGACGGGGAACATCGAGCACAAGATGGGCATCAAGGGATCGGCGACCTGCACCCTGAACTTCGGCGAGGACGGAAACTGCATCGGCGAACTTCTGGGCAAGGAGCGCGAAGGCATGCGGATCATGTTCCAGATGATGAACGAGGCCCGCATGGAAGTGGGGATGCAGGGCCTGGGGCACTCCTCGGCCGCTCTCGAGCACGCGATCGCATACGCGAAGGAAAGAATCCAGAGCACGCCGGTCTGGGAGATGAAGAACCCCGACGCCAAGGCCGTTCCCATCATCCAGCATCCGGACGTTCGCAGGGACCTGCTCTGGATGAAGGCCTACACGGAGGGCATCCGCGCCCTGAACTACTTCACGGCCTTTGCCCTCGACATGTCCAAGGCCTTCCCGGCGGAGAAGGCAAAGTGGCACGGATTCGTGGAGCTCCTCACCCCGGTGTGCAAGGCCTACTCGTCCGACATGGCCATGCTGATCACGTCCAAGGCCATCGACGTTTACGGCGGCTACGGCTACTGCCAGGAATACCCCGTTGAGCAGTACATGCGGGACTGCAAGATCGCCTGCCTCTACGAGGGGACGAACGGCATCCAGGCCCTCGACCTGGTCGGCCGGAAGCTCGGCCAGAACAAGGGCATGAACGCCATGAACATGATCGGCGAGATCGGCGCCACCGTCGCGAGGGCAAAAGCGATTCCGGAGCTGCAGAAATACGCGGCATACCTGGAAGAGGCGAACAACGCCATCATCGACCTGACCATGACCTTTGCGGCGCTGGGCAAGAGCTCCAGCTTCCTGATCCCCATTCTGAATGCATCCCCCTATCTGGAAATCTTCGGAGATCTCGTTTGCGGGCACTTCCTGATGCAGGCCGCGGCCATCGCGCAGGAGAAACTGAACAGGATTTATGAGGAGAAGAACGCCGATTCCAAGGGCAAGCAGCGCGGGCTGGTTCATGACGACCCGGATGTCGCCTTCTATCAGGGCAAGATCGCGTCGGCGAAGTTCTTTGCCGTCGAGGTGCTTTCCCTCGTCAAAGCCAAGTGCGCGGCGATCAAGGTTGCGGACAAGGTGCCCATCGAAATAGCCGATGAGTCCTTTGCGGCATAATCAACGAACATGGTGACGCCCGCGTCCGCGGGCGTCACCCCTCGCGGCGCGAGCGCGGATTGGATCCTCAGGACATAAATCGGCGCCGGACCGTGAGCAAGACAAGAGGAGGAGAAAAACATGTCCTATGAAATCAAGAAAGCTGCCGTATTAGGGGCAGGCGTCATGGGCGCCACCATCGCCGCCCATCTGACCAACGCGGGGATTCCATGCTGTCTGCTGGATATCGTCCCCTTTGAACTGACGGAGGCCGACAAGAAGAAGGGCCTCACGGAAAAGAGCCCGGCCTGGCGGAACCGCTTTGCCGCCAACGGACTGGCCGGCGTCACAAAATCCAAGCCGGCGAGTTTCTACAGCAAGAAAAACGCTTCCATGATCAAGATCGGCAATTTCGAGGACAACCTCGACTGGCTGGCCGATGTGGACTGGGTGATCGAGGTCGTCATCGAAAACCTGAAAATCAAGCAGGAGCTTTTTGCCAAGGTCGAAAAGATCGTGAAACCGGACTGCATCGTAACCACCAACACCTCCGGTCTGCCCATCCAGGACATTACCGCGAAGTCCGGCGCCAAATTCAAGGAGCGCTTCCTGGGCACCCATTTCTTCAATCCGCCCCGGTACATGAAGCTGCTGGAGATCATTCCCGGCGAGAAGACCAAGAAGGAGATCGTGGACTATATGATCACCTTCTGCGAGCAGGTGCTGGGCAAGGGCGTCGTCGTCTGCAAGGACGTCCCCAACTTCATCGGCAACCGCATCGGCGTGTTCGACATCTCCAACGCCGTCAACCTGATGGTGGAGAAGAAGCTGAAGGTGGAGGAAGTGGACGCCGTCATCGGCAAGGCCCTGGGACGTCCGGGCACGTCAATCTTCGGGACCCTCGATCTGGTCGGTCTCGATACGGGCTATCACGTGATGAAGAACCTCTACGAGGCGGTCCCCGAGGACGAGAGCCGCAACCTTTTCGTTCCGCTGCCCTTCTTTGACAAGATGATGGAGCTCAAGTGGCTGGGGAACAAGACCAAGCAGGGGTTCTACAAGAAGACCAAGGACGCCAAGGGCAAGAAAGCGAAGCTGGTCCTGGACTACAACACGATGGAGTATGTCGCTCCGACCAAGCCGAAGTACGAATCCGTCTCCGAAGCAAAGAAGAAAGCGGACGACGGCGTCGCGGCCTCGATTAAGACTGTCTTTTTCGGCAAGGACGCGGCCTCCGAGCTGGCGCGGGAATACCTGTGCAACAACTTCATCTACGCGGCCAACCGCGTGCCGGAGATCTGCGAGACCATCGTGGGCATCGACAACGCCATGAAGTGGGGCTACAACCATCAGCTGGGGCCCTTCGAGACCTGGGATGCCGTCGGTGTGAAGGCGGCCGTCGAGGTCATGAAGCAGCTCAAGAAGAAGGTTCCCAAGAAAATCGAAGAGATGCTGAAAAAGGGCTGCGAGTCCTTCTACACCAAGAAGGAGGACGGCACCTATTACTACGACTTCGAGAAGAAGGGCTATGTTCTGCTGGAGCCCAATCCGCGGATCATCCTGCTGCCCGCGCTGAAGGACCGGAAGAAGGTCATTCAGGAGAACGCCTCCGCGACGCTCGTGGACATCGGCGACGGCGTGGCCTGCCTGGAGTTCCACACCAAGATGAATGCCATCGACGGTCCGATGATCGACATGCTCAATGTTGCCTGCGACGCAGTGGAAAAGGGCTACACGGGGCTGGTACTGGGCAATCACGCGGCCAACTTCTCGGCCGGTGCCAATATCTTCCAGGTGCTCCTGGCCGCGCAGAAGGCCGACTGGGATATGCTGGAGAAACTGATCGGCGCGCTTCAGGACGCGAACATGCGGATGAAATACCTCTCCAAGCCGGTGGTCACGGCGCCTGCCGGGCTGACCCTGGGCGGCGGCTGTGAAATGGCCATGCACGGGGCGAAGTGCCAGCCCTGCGGCGAGACCTACATCGGCCTCGTGGAAGTCGGCGTCGGCGTCATTCCCGCCGGCGGCGGCTGCAAGGAGTTGATGGTGCGCCTGACCGAGGGGTTGCCGGACGGCGTGGTCGATGCGGGGCTCAACCTGCAGACGATTCTGGGCAAGGCCTTCGAGACGATCGCCACGGCCAAGGTGGCGACCAGCGC
This sequence comes from Syntrophales bacterium, assembly GCA_034678725.1. Classification (GTDB taxonomy): domain Bacteria; phylum Desulfobacterota; class Syntrophia; order Syntrophales; family Fen-1087; genus JAXDBM01. The sequence continues at coordinate 10,680 of JAXDBM010000089.1, forward strand.
CATGGAGGGCATGGAGCTGGGCTTCATCCGGAAAACCGAAAACATCAGCCTGAACCGCGACCAGCAGATTTATGACGCCAAGCAGGTCGTCCTGGGGCTTTCCAAGTTCTACAAGAAGCCCCGCCCGGCCCTGATCCCTGTCATGGGCGAGAATTTCCGCGGCATGGCGAACGGAATTCTCTACAACATGCAGCACGGCAATTACGCGTCCGCCTATGACGTCCACATCGCAAGGAAGGTGGCCTACATCATTTCCGGCGGAGACTGCGCGGAAGGGACGCTGGTGACGGAGCAGGAGATCCTGGACCTCGAGAAGGAAGCCTTCATGAGCCTCATGGGCGAGCAGAAGACACAGGACCGGATCATGCACATGCTGACGACGGGCAAGCCGTTGCGTAACTAAACACAGGATATCTTTCTCCCCTTCCTTTCTCCCCAACGCGGGCGGTCGGAAGGGGAGGTGGATCCAGAACACAAGGAGGAATATCATGAGTGAAGCTGTTATTGTCGAAGCCGTCAGAAGTCCGGGCGGTCGTTATAAAAGGGGCGGCCTGGCCGCGACCCGCGGGGATGAAATCGGTTTCCAGGTGCTCAAGGGTCTTTTGGCCCGCGTTCCCGCCATGAAGCCTGAGGAGGTGGACGACGTAATCGTCGGCTGCGCCTTCCCCGAAGGCGAGCAGGGCATGAACTACGGCCGGGTGCTCGCCATGGGCGCGGGAATGCCCATCTCCGTGTCGGGTATGACGGTCAACCGTTTCTGTTCGTCCGGTCTGCAGTCCATTGCCGACGCCACGGCGAAAATCCGTGCGGGCTGGTCCGAGGTGATCATCGCCGGGGGCTGCGAGACCATGTCGCACATCCCCATGGGGGGCAGCATCTTCCGCCCCAACCCCGAGTGGAACTTCGACGGCGGCATGCCGAATGTTTATGTTTCCATGGGCATTACGGCCGAGAACGTGGCGGCCAGCCAGAACGTCTCGAGGGAAGACATGGACAAGTTCGGCCTGGAGAGCAATCGCCGGGCCTATGAAGCCATCAAGGCGGGTAAATTCAAGGAGGAGATCATTCCCATCGAGGCCTTCAAGTACAAGGTCCTGAAAAACGGCAAGCGGGTTCGCGAGAAGGTCGTTTTCGACATCGACGACGGTGTGCGGTGGCCTGCGAAACTCGAGGACATGGCCAAGCTGCGGTCGCCCTTCAAGCAGGGTGGCACGGTGACGGCTGCCAACTCCTCACAGATGACCGACGGCGCCGCCTTTTCGCTGCTGATGACGGCGGAGAAGGCCAAGGCGCTGGGACTCAAGCCACTCGCCAAATTGACTTATTATGCCGTGGCCGGGTGCAAGGCCGAGGAGATGGGCATGGGGCCCGCCTACGCGATTCCCAAGGTGTTGAAGCTGGCCGGCCTGACGGCAAAGGACATCGATGTCTTCGAGATCAACGAGGCCTTTGCATCGCAGGCGATTGCCTCGTGCCGGATCGTCGGGATCGAAGACCGTTACTGGGCGGGCGACATCAACCCCAACGGCGGCGCCATTGCCCTGGGCCATCCGCTGGGAGCGACGGGAGGGAAGCTGACCGCTCAGCTCCTTCATGAGATGAAGCGGCGAAACGCGAAGCGCGGCATCGTCTCGATGTGCATCGGCGGCGGCATGGGCGCGGCCGGCATTTATGAAATGCTGTAATTTCCCACGCAGCAGCGGGGCGGAAGAGACCCCCTCCCCGCCTGGCGACAGGCGGCTTTTCTGATCCCGCTTTTGCGGTTCATAGAAGAGCCATGGACCCTCGAGAGTCCATGGCTCTTTTCTTATTGACGGGCGGGGAAAAAGTCCATATGCTGCTTGTCACTTTGTCCCGGACAAGCCGGGATATCGAATAACCAACACAAAGAGGAATCGGAAGACAACCATGGATCAGAATGAAGGCAACACGAACCAACCCGCCGAAGAACAGAGCTTCGCGGAACTTTTCGAAAAGAGCGAGCAAAAGCCGGTCTGGCTGAAGCCGGGAGAGAAGGTCGAAGCGCGCATCGTCAAGATTTCCCCGGACTGGGTCTTTCTGGATCTGGGCGGAAAGAACGAAGGGTACCTGGACCGGAAGGAGCTGCTGAACGAGGAAGGGGAGCTGACGGTCCGGGAGGGGGATACCATCCGCGCCTACTTCCTCTCTTCCCGCCAGGATGAAAAACTTTTCACCACCAAGATCGGACCCGGCGACGCCGGACGGATCTATCTGGAAGACGCCTGGCGCAACGGCATTCCGGTGGAAGGCCTGGTTGAAAAGGAGGTCAAAGGCGGTTTCGAAATCCGCATCTCCGGGACGATCCGGGGATTCTGCCCCTTTTCGCAGATGGGATTGGGCAGGATCGGGACCCCGGCCGACTACACGGGAAAACGCCTGCAGTTCATCATCACGGAATACGGGGAGAGGGGGCGCAATGTGATTCTGTCCAACCGGGTCATCCTGGAAAGGGAACGGCAGGAAAAGCGGGCGGAAATGATGCGATCGCTCCAGGAGGGCCAGATCGTCCGGGGCAAGGTCGTCTCCCTGCAGAAATTCGGCGCCTTTGTCGACATCGGCGGCATGCAGGGACTGCTTCCCATGTCGGAGATCGGCTGGGGGCGCATCGAGAACATCAACGATGCGCTGAAGATCGACGAGGAAGTGGAAGTCGCCGTTCTGAAAATCGACCGGGAGAAGGACCGGATCAGCCTCAGCCTCAAGAAGCTGCTTGCGGATCCGTGGGAGAAAGTCGAATCGGCCTATCCGGAAGGATCCGTCCACAGCGGCAGAGTGGTCCGCCTGACGAAGTTCGGCGCTTTTATCGCGCTGGAGCCGGGGATCGACGGTCTGCTGCACATTTCCCGCATGGGAGCGGGAAAAAGAGTCAGCCATGCCGGCGAGGTTCTCAAGGACGGGCAGGACATCGAAGTCAAAATCGAGAAGGTGGACCGGGCGGCCAAGCGCATTTCCCTCCTGCTGGCCGAGCACGACGCGGTGAATGAGGAAAAAGAGGCGCCCGAGGACTACCGGCAGTTTATGAAAAAAACGCAGAATGCTTTTGGATCGCTGGGCGATCAGCTCAAGGATTTCGGAAAGCCGGGCGCGAAAGGAAATGGCGGGAGGTAGTCCATGCTGAAGCACATCGTTTTCATGAAGTTCAAACCCGAGGTTTCCAAATCAGACATCGATGAACTGAAGAAAGGCCTGGGCGGATTGCCCGCCCTGGTCCCGGAGATCAAATCCTTTGAATTCGGGCAGGATGTCCTGCGGACGGAAAGGTCCTGGGACTTTGCACTGATTTCGGCATTTGCTGATCCGGATGCCATGCGGCGCTACCAGGTCCATCCGGACCATCAGGTAGTCCTGAAAAAAGTGCGAGAAATGAGCGAAAGCCTTGCCGTCGTGGATTTCGAATTTTGACGGCCGGTCGTCCGGTCCGGAGCGGCATCGCGCACCGGCGTTGAATCGTGGGGAATGTGAATGAAAATCGGGTTCATCCAGTTTGATCCCGTCTTCGGCGATATCGACGGGAACATCGGGAAAGTCATGGATCTCGGCGAGGCGTCGGACGCAGAACTGATCGTCCTGCCCGAGTTTTTCAACACGGGCTATCTTTTCACGTCCCGGCAGGAGGCGGCGGATCTTTCCGAGGACGTTCCCGGCGGCAAAACGACGCAGGCCCTCTGTGAAATGGCCCGCAGGAAGAATATTCACCTGGTCGGCGGACTGATCGAACGGGCGGGCGACAGTCTGTTCAACGCGGCCGTCCTCGTTTCACCCCGGGGCCATGTGGCGACGTACCGGAAGGTGCATCTGTTCAACGAGGAGAACCGCTGGTTCGATCCGGGAGACCGGGGATTCGAGGTGTACGACATCGGTGCGTGCCGGGTGGGGATCATGATCTGCTTCGACTGGATTTTCCCGGAAGCCATGCGGACGCTTGCGCTCAAGGGGGCCGATGTAATCTGCCACTGCGCCAACCTGGTGCTGCCGTACTGCCAGGATGCGATGGTGACCCGCTGTCTGGAGAACCGCGTCTATGCCGTGACCGCCAACCGGACCGGCATGGAGCAGCGCGGCGGCAGGTATTTCCGGTACACCGGCAGGAGCCAGATCACCGGACCTGCCGCAAATCTGCTCTACCGTGCCGGCGCCGATACGGAGGAGGTCGGGATTGCCAGGATTGATGTCTCCGCGGCGCGAAACAAGCGGCTCAATGAGTACAATGATCTCTTCCGGGACCGGAAAATCGGATTTTACGGCGCGGTGACAAAAGGCTAAACGCTTTCGATCTTCGCGTCTACCACGAGACAACCCCTGTTCTGCTCGAAGACAAGCAGGGGATTCATATCCAGGTTCGCGATCTCCGGCCTCGCCGTCAAAAGCTTCGACACGCTGACGAGACAATCCGCCAGCGCCCCGATGTCCGCGGCCGCCTGCCCGCGGAATCCCTTCAGGATTCTCGCCCCCTTTGTCTCTTCGATCATGTCAAGGGCCTGCGCCCGGTCGATCGGACAGACGCGCAGCGCCACATCCCGCAGGACCTCCGTAAAGACGCCCCCAAGCCCGAACAGGATCACCGGGCCGAACTCCCGGTCCCGTCGGCCGCCAATGATCACTTCCTGTCCGGGTCCCGCCATTTTCTGGACCAGATAGACATCGGCCTTCATCTCCCCGCAGGCATTCCGAAGCGCCCGGGGTCCGGGGATGCCCAGGATGACGCCCTTTGCCTCGGTCTTGTGAAGGATGTTCGGGGCGGCCGTTTTCAGGGCAACGGGATAGCCGATTGCTTCCGCGGCGGCCAGTGCCGCCGCTGTGCTCTCTGCCAGGGCGAAGTCGGCGACGGGCAGTCCCGACGATCGCAGCATGCGGAAGACCTCGCCGGGCTCCATGAAACCGGGGGTCTGCGCCGATCGGACGGCTGCGGGCGCCGGTGGTGCGGTCCGGGAGTCCCTCCGGACAGCCGTGCGGTTCGCGTAGTGCCGGTAAGACAGAGCCAGAGATTTCATCGCCTGCTCCGGATCGGCGAAGATGGGGAAATCAGATGTTTCTTTCAGGGTGAAGAAATATTTCCGTCCGGCGATCATGAAGAAAACGACGGGCTTGCCGTACTGGTCGGACAATGATTTTGCCGAGCGGATCAGCTCCTGTGTCGGAGGAATGTTGATCCCGTGCATGTAGGTGTGGCCGAACACCAGGCCGTCCACATCCGGATCCTGAAGCACCTTCTCAATGATCCGGGTGTAAACGCGGAGGTCAAAGACATCCCCGAGATCCAGCGGATTCGTCATGCGGATGACGCCGGCGCGAACCTCTTTCCGGACGAAATCAAACAGCGAGTCGGAAAATGCGGCCAGTTCGAATCCGTGATGGTGCACGGCGTCGGCCAGCAGGACGGCCTGCCCGCCCGAACGGCAGAGAACCCCGATTTTTCGCCCCCGGATCAGCGGCAGCTTGAAGATCTTGAAGGCATCCGTCATGTCCTGCAAGGTTTGCGCCCGGTGAATGCCCGCCTGTCTCAAGGCCGCGCCGGCAACTTCGTCGTCGCCGGCCAGGGCCGTCGTGTGGAACTGCGCAATCTGGTGACTGGATGGGGACCGGTTCGCTTTCAGGACAACCACCGGTTTGTCGGTCCGTTGCGCCAGATCCATCAGCCGCCTTCCATCGGTGAAATTTTCGAGATACATGCCGATCATCCGGGTTTCCGGGTCGGACATGAAATAGGAGAGGTAATCGCATTCGTTCAGGTTCAGCTTGTTGCCGATGCTGATGGCCTTGTTGAAGCCGATGTTTTCAAGCGTGAGGATCCGCATGGCGTCGATGACGAATCCCCCGCTCTGGGAGATGATGGATACGGGGCCTTGCATCATCGCATCCGGGTACATCGGGACGAAGGGCAGGACCAGCCCGTGATCCAGGTTGATCGTGCCGATGCAGTTGGGGCCCATGAACCGGATGTTCCATTTCCGGGAGATCTCAAGGAGCTGTTCCTCGATCCGTCGCCCTTCTTCCGTGAACTCCGAAAATCCGGCGGACTGGATCACGGCATAAGGGATACCCTTCCGGCCACATCGATCCAGCACGTCCGGAATGGCCTTGGCGGGGATGAGAAAGACAGCCAGGTCGGGAACGGCGTCGATGTCTTCGATGTGGCGGTAAATTTCCCGTCCGTCCAGTTTGCCCCCCTCGCGGCCCACCATGTAGACCGCTCCTTTGAAGCCGAAGCGTTCGAGATTCTCCGCGGTGTAGCGGCCGAGATTTTTCGGGGATTCGGATACCCCGTAGATCATGACGCTTTCCGGGTAAAACATCTTGTGCATGCCGGGTTCTCTCCTGATTTCGATGGACGTTTTTTGCTTGAAAAAGCGTTTTCTATACGGTATAGGTAGCTACCAACGGGCGGTTAACTCAGCGGGAGAGTGCTACCTTCACACGGTAGAAGTCACTGGTTCAATCCCAGTACCGCCTACCAAAAATAAAAGGGGGTTACGGATATCATTCGTGACCCCTTTATTTCATTTTCCGGCATAGGTCAACCACATCGGATCATAACGATAAACTCGGGCAACATCAGGATCTTGACCTGCTTATTCTTCGGTTGCCAAGGCACGGCAAGTATTAAGCGGCCTTTCTGCTGCCGATGACAGCAGTGGCTTTGATTTCGACCAGCAACTGCGGCATGACAAGTTCCTTCACCCCGACCGCCGTCCATGCCGGATAATTCTCTGGAATGAAATCCGTCCTTACCTTGGAAAAACCGCGAATATCTCCCATGGAGGTGTTGAATGTCATGAGTTCTACCACATCGGCCGGAGATGCGCCGGTATCGGCGAGGACATGCGCAAGGTTTTTGAAGGCCAGGCGAGCCTGAGCATCGATCCCTTCGCCGACCAGACCTTTTTCATCCCCGCCGACTTGTCCAGACACCCAGACCGTATCACCTATCCGAACTGCCTGGGAAAATTTCATCCGCCTGTAAATATCTTCTGTCCCCGGTGGGTTAATTAAAATTTTTTTCCGTGTTTCGTTCTGATTCATTTGATTCTCCTTGACTGAACTTGTTAGAGGTTAATTTATCGGTTGCGGCATTCACTGTAAAAGGTATAGTGAAACAGAAAGCCGACATTGATTGACAAGGACTCCCTTTTCTGTTTTGGCAGTATAAGAGGCGAGATTTTGAGTGTCAAGGTGATATGTCAAGCCTGTCAAGCCAAAGCAGAAATGCCCTTTTTGGTCAATAGGCAGGCGCTCTTTGTTGGTGTGCGGGCATCCGGTTTTCCAACTCTTTCTCCAGGGGTGATTCTTTGCAGGTTTCGGTGGCCTACTGAACCATCGTGATTCCGTTTAGGGGACTAACTGACAGCCACTTTTACATCACCCCGTCAAAGCTCCCCCTACCTCAATGATCTCAGCCATCAAAATATCGACTGATCCCCAAGTCCATGCCTTCCGATAACCTTACCGACCTCCAGGGCCAAATCGAAAGAATCACCTTCACCAGCGAGGAGACCGGCTACACGGTTGCCAGGGTGAAGGTCCATGGCCGCCGGGAGCTTCTGACGGTCATCGGGAACATCATCAACCCCACCCCCGGCGAGATCATCAGGATGAAGGGCGAATGGGGCAATCACCCGAAATACGGAGAGCAATTCAAGATCGTCTTATGTCAGACCACGACTCCGGCCACCGTTCACGGTATGGAGAAGTACCTCGGCTCCGGGCTGATCAAGGGCATTGGTCCGGTCATGGCGAAACGGATCGTTAAAATGTTTGGGGAGAAGACCCTGGATATCATTGAGAACGAGATTGACCGCCTTGTCGATGTCGAGGGGATTGGCCAAAAGCGCATCGGCATGATCCGAAAGGCATGGGAGGAGCAGAAGGAGATCCGGGCCGTCATGATCTTCCTCCAATCCCATGGTGTCAGCTCCGGCTATGCCGCCAAGATCTTCAAGCAGTACGGCCAGGAGGCCATTCAGATTGTCCAGGAGAACCCCTACTGCCTTGCCACGGATATCCACGGCATCGGCTTCATCACGGCCGACAAGATTGCCGGGAAGCTCGGTTTTGCCAAGGATTCGGACCTGAGGGCCGCCGCGGGTATCCTTTACGTCCTTCATGAACTGACCGACGAAGGGCATGTCTACTACCCCTATGAGCCCCTGGTCGAGAAATGCCGGGAGATGCTGGAGATCGACCGGGAGGTCATCGTCAAAGCCATCGCTGCGGCAGCCCTGGACAAGCAGATTGTCGTTGAGGACCTGAATCATGATCTTGCCAATTATGAGGAGAACAATAAAGCGGTCTACCTGGCCGGGTACCACATCGCGGAAAAGGCACTTGCCGCACGCCTGAAAACGCTGATCGGATCCACCCAGGCCATCCGAAAAATCGATTCAGAAAAGGCCATCCAGTGGGTCCAGGAGAAACTCTCCATAGCACTTGCCGAAAAGCAGATCGAGGCGGTTCGGCAGGCCGCCGGGAACAAGGTCATGGTGATTACTGGCGGTCCCGGCACCGGAAAAACAACCATCGTCAACGCCATCCTTAAGATATTTTCAGCGATTAAAGCGAAGATTCTGCTCGCTGCCCCGACCGGAAGGGCGGCCAAACGCATGAGCGAGGCCACCGGGCACGAAGCTAAAACGATTCACCGGATGCTCGAATACAACATGCGGAAGGGCGGTTTTCAGAAGAACGAGGACTCCCCGCTGGATTGCGACCTCATCATCATCGACGAGGCATCCATGATCGACACCCTGCTCATGCACCACCTCCTGAAGGCGATTCCGGCTGCAGCGACCTTTATCCTGGTTGGCGACGTGAACCAGCTTCCCTCCGTCGGCGCCGGCAATGTCCTGAAGGACATCATGGATTCCGGCATTGCCCCGGTGGTCCAGTTGAATGAAATCTTCCGCCAGGCGAAGGAAAGCTCCATCATCGTCAATGCCCACAAGATCAACGAAGGAATTATCCCGAATCTCCAATCCCAACCGGATAAGACGGACGACTTCTACTTCATCGAGCAGGAGGATCCGGAGAAAGCACTTGAAACGGTCATCAACCTGGTCCGAAATAGAATTCCCCGGCGATTCGGGTTCGACCCCGTCAACGACATCCAGGTGCTAACCCCCATGCACAGGGGGACCATCGGTGCAGGCAACCTGAACCTGGAGCTTCAAAAGGCGCTGAATCCCGGAGAGGAAGGGGTTTTCGGGGCGGCCGTCACTTCAAGGTCAATGACAAGGTCATGCAGATCGTGAACAACTACGACAAGGAAGTCTACAACGGCGACATCGGCCGGATCGCCTCCATCGATGAAGAGGAGAAAGAGGTTAAGGTAATCATGGATGACCGGGAGGTCGTCTATGATTATTCGGACCTTGACGAGCTTGTCCATGCCTATGCCGTTTCCGTCCATAAGTCCCAAGGTTCTGAATATCCGGCAGTCGTGATTCCGATCCTCACACAGCATTATGTCCTGCTTCAGCGAAACCTGCTGTATACGGGCGTGACCCGAGGGAAGAAGTTGGTTGTTATTGTGGGCACGAAGAAGGCAATGGCGATTGCGGTAAAGAACAACAGAACAGAAAACAGATTCACGTTGCTGAAACAAAGACTGGGGGGTTAGCTCCCTGTCTCACACTTGACTTGACAGACACTGTCAAAACAAGTCTGTAAACTGAACTTCATCCTGCAGCATAATCTCTATCAACTCCACGAATCTTTAAATGGACAAACTCCCTTTGAAGTCCTAAGATTCTATCTCAGAGGATGACGACAATGTCGCCCCAGGGCCGAAGTATCGCATATTGCGATTACGGGGAGAGCATAACTGCATGGGCGCAACAGTACCGGCTCGCAAGAATCGTCTCAACTCGATCGACATGTTGCGCGGCGTCGTCCTGGTCATCATGGCGCTCGACCATGTGCGCGATATGGTGACTCACCCGCTGAGTTCGGATTATTCGGCTGCGATCGATTTCGCCGGTTCTGCAGGCGCGCTGTTTTTCACCCGCTGGATCACACATTTCTGCGCACCGACCTTCGTGCTGCTCGCAGGCGTCAGCGCTTTCCTGTATGGCGCGACCCGGCAACGGTCAACGGGCGAGATCGCACGCTTTCTGGCGAGCCGCGGCGTGTGGCTTGTCTTCATCGAACTGACCGTCGTCGCATTCGCCTGGTCCTTCAACCTGCACTCAATTCCCTTTCTGCAGGTTATCTGGGCAATCGGGTGGTCTATGATCGCGCTCTTCGCTCTCGTCTGGTTGCCCCGGTCTGTCATCGCAAGTATCGGTATGGTGATGATCGTGGCGCACAATGGGCTTGACGGCTTTCAGCCGCCGCCCTCCGAGGCTTCTCCCCTGTGGATGCTTCTGCACATCCCCGGGACTCTCACGGTTGGCGGCACCCCCGTGGCATTAATTATCTATCCCCTGATTCCGTGGATTGGCGTCATGGCGCTCGGTTACGCGATCGGCCCATATTTTGTGGGACCCAACCCCGAGCGCCCCAAGCGTCTCCTGATCACCGGTGCAGTCCTGCTGTTATCGTTCCTCCTGCTTCGCCTGACGAATCTCTACGGCGACCCAACGGTCTGGGCAGTGCAGCAGACTTCGACCGCGACCATCATCAGCTTTCTCAATGTCACGAAATATCCAGTTTCCTTGCAGTTCCTGCTCATGACGCTGGGGCCGTCACTCATGCTGCTTGGATGGTGCGAGCGGTTTACGGGACGAGCCGCCGCAATCCTGGTGACTATCGGGCGGGTGTCGTTCTTCTACTATGTTCTCCATCTCTACCTGATCCACGCGATTGGTGTTTCCATCGGGATCTACCAGGGATTCGCTCTGCACGAGATGGCGGTCAGCTTTCTTGAGATTCCAACAAAGTTCGGACTTTCGCTCGGCGGCGTCTATATCGTTTGGGTTGTCACCGTCGTGGCCATGTACCCCGCCTGCGCGTGGTTCGCGGGGGTCAAGGCCCGGCGGCGCGATTGGTGGCTCTCATATCTTTAATGAAGGATATTGAGGTGCCTGATCCGGTGTCATTGAGCACGTCGCATGGTGGAGTGCAAGTTAGCCTGCCTGTAAGGATTCGTGCTGGCCCATTCTCCGCGGCAGCAGTGTGTATATGCCTTCCTGAAGTCAATATCTGAATGATTTTGAGAACTATACAAGACTACAATTGGTTATATTCATTGTACTGTGAAGTGGTAGAATAATTATCCGGAAATGATACATCTTTCGGAGAAGATCAGTCTTTTTACATTATGACCTTTTCCAATCAATACACATAGGTAATTCCAAAGAATTCAGGCTCTACTGAGCGAGGTAGTTGAGGGCGTTTTGCAGCGGTGCGATGGAGACCTCGATTAATCCTCCATATGGATGGTCTAACTCCAAAATCATGTACAAGGCTCCCGCGGCCGACAATGAACAGACCAGCAAGATGGTGATGACCGTGGCATTCGGCGGCGAGATCATGCCGAAACTGAAGAAAATGATTATTAACCAGAATACCAGCATCACAAAGAACGGCATGGGCAAGGAACTTTGCTCCCGCTGTTGTGTGAGAAGCCAGCGTACATCGGAAATCTCGCGGCTTATCTGCAAAGCTTGGGACAATAGCCAATGCTGAGATTCGCTTTGCGGAGATAACCGCAGAAGTTTGTCTTGAATGGCTTCCAGTCCAGCCCTCGGGTCGAAGGTTATCTTGTCCAGTTTTTGCTTCCCTTTCTTTGGCGACAGTTGATCAAGCGCAAAGGCAAGGCTGTGCCGCAGTAAATCGCGGGCTTCCTTTGTTTCCGGTCCGTAGTTGGCCATGACCCGGTCAAGCAGGATGATCTTCGATCCCGTCTGCATGAGTCCATTATTCATGGCATCAAATGACCCCCTTGCTGTAGCAATAAGAAGGCCAAGAACGAGGGCAGCCAGCGTTGCGATCATACCAATCCCCAGTTTCACAGCATCCTTCGACTCTTCACTTAGATGATGTTCAGGCAGTATGGACCGAATAAACATTCCGATCAGCATGCCGCTGAAAATGCAACCGAATGCCATAAGCGAAATAGCCAATGGACTCATGGTTTGCCGCCTTTCCGGATGAAGCGGTGATCTGGTTGTTTTGGCTGGTTTGTAGCATATTTGGCCCAGTTTAACAACCATGGCCGATGAAAGCATGGCAATGGCAAATCTCCATAATCTAGGTGCATCAACAACATGATCTTCCTGTTATTCGCAGAGACAACATCACCCGTGAAATACAATCTTTCAATCACAAAAAACCAATAAATGCCTGAACTCCAGTTTAACTTGTGGTACAAGTATTAAGGCAGAGCTATTCTGATCAAAGGATATGTAGACATAATAATGATATTTCGGTTTCCATGAAAAAAGGACAACTTTACAGTAGGAGGAAGTTTCTGAAAAAGTCTGGATTAGCCGTCACTGCTTTGGCTGGGGCTGCTATTGGCATCGATGGAGTCACTGGATGCGACTTCCTTGTCAATACAGCAACAAGAAATGATGATCATAAACTCCCGCAAGGACAATTCATGGAGGCCCATATGAAAGCAGAAAAAATCTTTGATACCGGCAAGGTTAAAATTAAGGCTCATCCGGCAAATGCCGGGATAAGCGTTTTCAGTTAAGCGAGCAAGCCGGACGGAGCGACGCGTCGAGAATGGGCCCTGTGTGGTTCGTCGGAGACGCGACAGCGAAGTCCGGAATAG
>JAXDBM010000090.1:0-10965 GCA_034678725.1 Syntrophales bacterium
GCGACGGGTTGTTCGAAAAAGACGGTCACCAAGAGCGAGGACCCGCTCGCCAAAGAGAAACTGGCGGCCGCGGCGAAGGCCGAAGCGGAGGCCAGGGAGATCGCCGAGCGGAGGCTGGCGGAGGAGCGGGAGGCGCAGCAGAAGGGGACCGTCCGGGAGCTGGCCCTGAAAAGGGACGCCGAGGCGGCGGCAGCGGCAGCAGCGGCAGCGGAGAAGAGCCGCGAGGGTGTCAAGGACATCTACTTCGGCTACGACACTGCGGCGATCGAGCCCGAGGCCAGGGAGGTTCTGAAGAAGCTGGCGGACCTGCTGGCCGGGATGGGGAATTACCGCCTGGTCATCGAAGGGCACTGCGACGAGAGGGGTACGGCTGAGTACAACCTGGCCCTGGGGCAGCGCCGCGCCGACGCGGCCATGAAGTACCTGGTCGACCTCGGGGTGGACCGGGGAAGCGTCACGACGGTTTCCTACGGGGAGGAGCGGCCGGTCGATACCGGGCAGAACGAGGAGGCATGGGCCAGGAACCGAAGGGCGCACTTCCTGGTCACGGCCAAATAGCGAGCGGACAGGGAAGGAAAATGAAACGATCGGCCATATATCCCGTTCTCTGCTGCATCCTGCTCATCGCGGGGTGCGCGACGCAGCAGGATCTGAGCCGGATCCAGGGCAGCCTGGACCGAAAGATCGAGATCATGCGGGGCGAGAACGAGTCCGCAAGCGCGGGCAACAAGGAGGCCCTCGAAGCGGTCCGGAAAAGCCAGGCGGAAATCAACGCCGACATGGCCGAGCTGAAGGACCGCATCCAGCAGTTGACGGGCAGATCCGACGAGCAGAAGAAGGACCTGGCGTCTCTCGCAAGTCGCGCGAACCGAAGGGACGAAGATCTGAAGGAAATCCGGGAAAAGCTCGATCAGGCTTCCTTCAAGATCAATTTCGTGGAGAACTTCCTGGGCCTCAGCAAGAAGCAGGCGCCGGCGGAGGCCCCGGGAAAGACGGCGAAGAACGGCAACGACGCGAAAAAGGAAACCGCGGCGGCGACAACGGCAAAGGAATCGATGTACGCGGCGGCCTATGAAACCTTCAAGCAGGGGCAGTACGAAAAGGCCCGCGCCGAGTTCCAGAATTTCCTCAAGCATCACCCCAAGACGGAGTATTCCGCCAGCGCCCAGTTCTGGATCGGGGAGAGCCATTACCTGGAGCAGCAGTACGAGAAGGCGATTCTCGAGTACGAAAAGGTGATCAAGAATTACCCGGACGGCAACAAGACCTCCAAGGCGCTCCTGAAGCAGGGGCTTGCCTTCCAGCACCTGGGCGACAAGACGAGCGCCAAGCTGATCCTCCAGCAGGTGATCCGGGACTATCCGAACACCAATGACGCCAAGGCGGCCCGGTCGAAGCTCCTCGAGATCAAATAGGGCGCCTGCCTGGAACATGTGAAAGGGCGGAAAGCCACTTGCCTTCCGCCCTTTTTTATGCCTGATGATGCCGGTCCGGCTTTCGAGGGCCTGAGAGCGATTCTCGGATCGGACCTCCCGCCGCCGGCCTGAAGACCCGCACCCGCCGTTTTCAGGGGAAGACGCCTTGTTTCGCGCCCGGCGGGACTTTCAGTTCGAACGGGGAGTCGTCCTCTTCGAAGGTCCATTCGATTTCCGCGTAGCGGATGGTCAGCGTCGTCTTGTCCTCTTCCGAAACGATGGCGATCTTCTGCGGCGTCACGAATCCGCCGGACCGCAGGGGGGCCTCGTAGCGGACCCGGTAGAGCGCCTTTCCGGCGCCGTCGTGGATGTCGACGCCCGCGAGCGTGCCGTCCGCCCGGTGAACGCGAATGGACTGGAGGAGGCTTTCGCCTTCGCGGATGTCGATGCGGTAGAAATCCCCTTCCATCGCTCCCTCGCGGCGCAGGTCCTTTCCGGAGACGGGCGGCGGGACCCCCATCAGGAGGGAGACCAGGCTCTCCACGTCGATACGGAGCGGCAGGAACATGGCGATGTTCTCCCGGGTCGCCGGTCCCGCGTAGAATTCGTTCTTGTCGGGCAGCAGCGCCTTCAGGCGGCCCTCATGAATGGTCAGGTAAAAGTTGGGCGGACCCAGGACGGGAATGGCTTCGACCCGCATCATCGCCGGGCGCCTCAGCAGGACGGCCAGCTTCAGGGGGTAGGCGCCCGACGGCGTGACCACCTGGATGGCCGCGATCGCTTTCAGCGTGCCCCGTGGAGGGGCCGTTCCGGCGATGTCGCGGAGCGCGGCTTCCGGCGATGCGAAGCCGGCGGCAGGGCGGCCGGGATCGGGCCTGCCGGAAACGCATCCGGATATCGCGGCGGACAGGCAAAGAACGATCAGGACGGCCAGGCTGCATTTTTTCCCGCGGGCGGTTTTCTCTTCCATGCGTCTCATCCGGTCGGAACGCTCACCGGTCAGGGGTTGGCTTTTTTCAGCAGGTCGCTGATTTTCCGCTGCAGGTCGTCCTTGCCGGGGGTTCGCTCCAGGATCTTCCGGTAGATGTCCAGCGCTTCCGGAATGCGCCCCGTCCGGGCATAGGCATCGGCCAGATGCTCCAGGATCGCGGGGTCGTCGGGCATGAGCCGTGCCGCCTCCTGCAGGTATTTGACGGCCTCGTCCATTCGGTTCTGCTTGAAGTAGACCCACCCCAGGCTGTCCGTGATGTAGGCATTGTCCGGTTTCAGTTTCAGGGCCTTTTCGATCAGGGCCTCGGCCTCCGGCAGGTTGATGCCCCGGTCCGCGTAGCTGTAGCCGATGAAATTCAGGGCGTCCGCGTATTCGGGGTCCAGCTCCAGGATTTGCCGCATCTGTTGAATGGCCGCTTCGAAGCGGTCCGTCTTTTCGTAGAGGACGCCCAGGCTGTAGCGGATGTCCCGGCTTTTGGGAATCTCGGCCAGGCCCGCCTGAAGGACCCGCTCGGCCTCCGGCGTGTCCTTTTTCTCCTCGTGCAGCGAGGCCAGCAGGATGTAGAGATAATCGCCGGCCTGCCTCTTTTGCGCGATGGCCGTTTTCAGCGAGCGGATGGCCTCGTCGGCCTTCTTGTCGTTTTTCAGGATGACGGCGGTGTGGACCCGGGCATCGACGTAGAACTCCGAATCGGGCGGGATCATCCCGTAGGCATCCAGCGCCTCGCGGTGCCGCTTTCCCGCCTCGAGGGCGGAGGCCAGCAGGAACCGGACTTTCAGGTCTTCCGGGTTCGCCTCCAGGAATTTCTCGAACAGTTCGACGGCCCGTTCGTGCCGGTCCGCGTCGAGGTACATCAGACCCATCGTCATCAGCAGTTCCTGGTTGGCGGGCTGACGGTTCAGAACGGTCTGCAATTCGCGGTCCGCCTCGTCATTCCGATTTTCCTTCAGGAGGATGTCGAGCAGGCGGACCCTGGCCTTGACCGCCATGGGATAGGCGTGGATGAAGTTCCGGTACAGGTCGATCGCAAGGTCGTTCTTGTTCTGTTTCCGGTACAGGAGCCCCAGGTCGATGGCAGCCGGTTCAAAGGACGGCCTGTGTTCCAGCGCTTTTTTCAGCGACTGTTCCGCCTCGTCCGTCCTGTCCGTTTCGGCGAGAATCCGGGCCAGGTAGTAATGGCCCATCGCGTCTTCGGGAACGAGCGCGATCACCTTCCGGAACATCTCCAGCGACTGCTCGTAGTCTTTCCGGTCCGCGTAGAGCGTGCCGAGGTAGACATGCGCGGCGACGTTTTTGGGATCGAGCGCGATGACCTTCCGGTATTCCGCGATGGCCTTTGGGTGATCCTTCAGGTTGAGGTGCGCGCCGGCGAGCAGGAAATGAAGCTCCGCGTCGCCGGGGAGGTGGCCCAGCGCGCGTTCCAGGATTTCGGCGGCCTTCGCCGGTTCGCCCCTTTCGCTATACAGAAAGGCCAGCTCGCCGGCCAGTGAAGGGGAATGGGGATCGTAGCGGAGGGCCTCCTCGAATTCGCGGACCGCCTCGGCGGGATTGCCGTCCAGCAGGTGCTGCACGCCGAGGGAATAGTGGTACCCTACCTCGAAGCTCGATTCCCCGGTCTGTGCGGCAGCCGGGGCCTTGTAAGCCGATGCCTTGAGCCCGCCGCAGCCGCTGAGCAGCAGCGCCAGTGCGATGGCCAGAATCCGCAGTTTCATAAGCGTCAATGCCGCCTTTCCGCTCCCGATGCGACGGCTTTCCAGCTCTCCGCGGCGCCGACCGCCTCCGAAACCGGGACGATCTCGATGCCCCGCGACCTCAGAGGGGGGATCGCCTCCTTCAGGGCCCCGATGGTGGCCGGGGAGGGGTGCCCGATGATCCGGCGGGGCTCCCCGTCATCCGGCCGTCTTTCGCTGCAGGATCTCCCAGCTTTTCAGGATGTCGATCGCCTGCTTCAACTGGTTGTCCTCGGCCGGCTCGTCGAATTCCTTCCTGGCCGCCTTGACCGCTTCTTCCGGCTTCGCGTCCTTCGCGTTCTCCTTTGGAGACTTGATGTGCCCCTTCAGGTCCCGCTCCCGCAGGCGCTCGTCATGCTGTTCCTTCTCTTCGGCGGGCCTCACGAATTTGACGACGATGTCCGGCGCGATGCCCTCCGCCTGGATCGACCGCCCGTTCGGGGTGTAGTATTTGGCCGTCGTGAGTTTCAGGGCGGATCCGTCCCCCAGAGGAATGACGGTCTGCACCGATCCCTTTCCGAATGTCTGCGTGCCGACGATCAGGGCGCGGCGATTGTCCTGCAGCGCGCCCGCCACGATCTCTGCGGCGCTGGCCGTGCCCTCGTTGACCAGGACGACGACGGGGCTGGCCGGCTCGTCGCCGCCGTCGCGGGCGACGAACTTGTTTTCGATGTTTTTCGTTCTTCCCTTGGTGGACACGATGGTCCCCGACTTGAGAAAGACATCCGAGATCTCCACGGCCTGGGTCAGAAGGCCGCCGGGATTGTTTCTCATGTCCAGAATCAGGCCCTTCAGCGGGTGCGCCGGGGTGTCCAGTTCCTGGAGCGCTTTTTTCAGCTCCGCGGCGGTTTTTTCCTGGAAGGCGGCGACCCGGATGTAGCCGATCCGGTCGTCATAGAGCCTGGACTTGATGCTCCGGATCTTGATGATGCTGCGCGTGATGACGAAATCCTTCGGCTTCGGCAGCGATTCCCGCATGATGCTCAACGTGACCTTGGTGTCCTTGGGGCCGCGCAGTTTCTTGACCGCCTCCATGATGGTGATGTCCTTGGTGGACTGCCCGTCAATCCTGACGATCTGGTCTCCCGCCTGGATGCCAACCTGGAAGGCGGGCGTGTCTTCGATCGGCGAGACGACGGTGAGGACGTCCTTCAGGATGGTGATTTCGATGCCGATGCCGCCGAAGCTCCCCCGGGTCTCGACTTCCAGCTCCTTGTACATATCCTGGGTCATGAAGCTGCTGTGCGGGTCCAGGGATTTCATCATGCCGTTCACCGCTCCCTGAATCAGGGTTTTCTGCTCGACGGGCTCCACGTAATTCTTTTGAACCATGTCGAGAATCTCGTTGAACAGCTTCAGGTTCTTGTAGGACTGCCGGTCGAGCGCCGCGGCCGGCCCGGCGCCTGCCGGCCCGATCAGGGCGATGACGAGCAGGGCAGACAGGGAAATGGCGAACATCCGATGGGTGCTTGGCTTCATGGAGACCTCCGTCCCGCGGGCACAGCATGGCTGCGGTCCCGTTGTATTCCCGAACCGCTTACACGCTTTTGCTTCAAATTGCCATTCCTTTTTCGATTGCGGTCTCGTGCGGTTGCGGCGGCCGCGGGCGGAAGCGCAAAGCGGACTTCCGTTTGCGGGGCGCGGGGAATGGGTTTTGAATGTCTCCCCGCCCCGGCCGGCGGGGAGCACGGGGATGGCGCTTCAGCGGGGCAGGCGTTTGTCGTTCAGCACGTTCAGAAAGGCGCGGACGCCCCTGACCCCCGCCGTCACGGTTGTGAAGGCCCCGAGAAGGGGGCTCTTCGCGGAGTCCTGAAGGTTCCGGGCCACGTCCGCGAAATAGCCGAGGGTCAGCTGAAGCTTTTTGGCCTGAATGGCGATGCCGTCGACCTGGTCGCGGACCGTCAGGGTCGCCTGGCTGACCTGGGCGGTCATGACTTCGAGGTTTCTGAGAATCGCGGGCAGGTTCTGATTCAGCGTCTTCGCGGTGCCGGAAATCCGCTGTGCCGTCCTGCGAAGCTCCAGCAGGGCGGGGATCGAGAAGAGGGCAAACAGAAGGACGGCGACACTCAGAATGAAAACACTGATTTCCAGCAACATCGGCCCTCTCCTTCCTCCTCTCGGACTAAGCGTTCTTTTCCTTTTCCTCTTTGAAGGCGTCCACGCCGGCGTCAATGGCGCGCTTCAGGCGGCTCTTCCCGTCTTCCAGGGTTTCCTTGCCGCGCTCCTTGATCTCCCCCACTTTTCCGCCCACGGCTTCGACCTTTTCCCGTGCCGTCAGTTCCGCCTCTTTCAGGCGTTCCATGGCCGCTTCATAGGCCCGCTTGCTTTTCTCCAGGGCCTGCTCGTATTCCTCTTTCGCTTTTGCGATCAGTTCGTCCTTCCTTTTGGAGATGTCCTCCCGCGTTTCCCTGCCGCTTTTCGGCGCGTAAAGGATTCCCAGAATCGCGCCGATCAGGCCGCCGATGAACAAACCCTTCGCGAAATCCGTGCCTCTTTCCGACATGGCGATACCTCCTTGAACGATGGATGTGCCGTCCGGAAAAGGTTTCCGTCCGGATGTTCTATTTTAATCATTCCCGACGGAAAGTAAACAAAAAAATGCCGTGAAAATGCCCCCAAAAAACCAAACCGGGCATTGGATCGTCCAATGCCCGGCGGGGTTTCCCTTGTTGCTTGCTATATTACTTTGCTGCCGGTGCTGCCGGAGCGGGTGCTGCCGGAGCGGGTGCTGCCGGAGCGCCAGGTGCCGGAGCGCCAGGTGCCGGAGCCGGTGCGGGTGCAGGCGCCGGAGCGGGTGCTGCGACCTTCGGGGGTTCAGCCGGCTTCTGCTCTTCTGCCTTCTTGCAGCCAACCACTGCGAAGGAAAACGTCACGACGAAAAGCAGGGAGAGAATGATAGCGAATACCTTCTTCATCAACTTGTCACCTCCTTTCACAGATTTGAATGCCTTTGGGCCTGTATCCATGCCCAGTTTGACTGGAGAACATACGCTTTTTTTTTACCTTGTCAAGATAAATTTATCGGGATATAAGGCGGTAACTTTTGGAATTTTCAGGTTGCGGGAGGGGCGAATGATCCTGGGCATCGATGTGGGCGGAACACATACGGACGCGGTTCTGATCGATCGCGGCGGGATCCGGAAGAAAGCCAAGGTCGCCACCGATAGCGGGAATCTGGTCCGCTCCCTGCTGGATGTCACCGGCGCGCTTCTGGGCGACGAAAACCCGGCCGAACTGGAGCGGGTCGTCCTCAGCACCACGATTTCCACCAATGCCATCGTGCAGCGCAAGACGGAGCGCGTCGGCATGGTGCTGGCAAGCGGACCCGGCGTTCACCCGGACGAGTTGAAGTTTTCCGAAGACGTCCATTTCATCTCGGGATACGTCAACCATCGCGGCCTGGAGGTTGCGAAGGTCGACGAGGGCGAGGTGAGGCAGATCAAGAGCGCCTTCCGGGCGCAGGGCATCGAGACTGCCGGCATTGTCGGGAAGTTCTCCACCCGGAACCCCGATCAGGAGTGCAGGGTCCGGGACCTGATGAAGGACAGCCTTCCGCGGGTCTCCCTCGGCCATCAGATGTCCGGCCACCTCAACTTTCCCAGGCGGGTGTCCACCACCTATCTCAACGCCGCCATCTCCGGCCTCCACGGCCGGTTCGTTCAGGAGGTCCTGGACTTCGTCCATCATCGGAACATCTCGGTCCCCATTTACATCCTCAAGGCCGACGGGGGCACGTTCGACATCGCCCGGTCCCTGGACTTTCCCGTGCAGACGATCCTCTCCGGGCCCGCCGCCAGCATCATGGGGATCCTGGCCACGTCCGCATGCCGGGAGGACGCGATCGCCCTGGACATCGGGGGCACGACGACGGACATCGCCATCTTCGCGGATGGCGTCCCGCTCCTGGAAGCCTTCGGCGTGCGGATCGAGGAGCACAAGACCCTGATTCGCGGGCTCCGCACCACCTCCATCGGACTGGGGGGCGACAGTTGCGTCCGCGTCGAGAACGGGGCGCTGGTCATCGGTCCGGAGCGCGAAGGCCCCGCCGCCGCCTTCGGAGGGCCCTGTCCGACGCCGACGGATGCCATGATCGTCCTGGGTCTGACCGATATCGGCGACCGGGAAAAGGCGGCTGGAGCGATCGCGCGGATCGCCGCCGGCCTGCGCTGCCCCCCTGAAGTGGCGGCGGAGAGAATCTTCGACCAGACCTGCCGGACCATCGTGGCGCGGATCGAGCGCGTGATCGAAGAGATCAACAACCAGCCGGTCTACACGATCCACGAGATGCTGGAGGGCAAGAAGCTGCGCCCGAAGGCCCTGCATGTGGTCGGCGGCCCGGCGGGACCCATGGCCCCCCGCCTGGGGCGGCTGCTGAACTGCCCGTATTTCATTCCGGAGCATGCGGAGGTGGCCAACGCCATCGGCGCCGCGCTGGCCCGGACCACCGCCGAACTGACCATCCTGGCCGATACGGAACGGAAAATGCTGACGGTTGCCGAAGACGGGTACCGGACGGCTATCCCGTCGCGCTTCGGAAAGGAGGACGCCATTCGGATCGGCCGGGAAAGGCTTCGGGAGCGGACCGTCGGCATGGGCGCCGCGGAAGCGGATATCGAGATGGAAGTGATCGAAGAGCAGGAGTTCAACATGGTCCGGGACTTTTACACCGCCGGCAAGAATATCCGGGTCAAGCTGCAGGTGAAGCCGGGATTGATATCCGGCTACGGGACGGGAGGTTCACGATGACGGCAAAACCCGGAAAAACCGGACTGGTCTTCTTCCCCGCCTTCGACTGGGCGATTTCGCCCACGCACCCGGAGCGGGAGGAGCGGCTGCTCTACACGCAGGACCAGGTGGTCGAAGAGGGCCTTCTGGATTCCGACCGGATCGTCGAGTTCAAGCCGGGCCTGGCCACAGTGGCGGACATCAACCGCATCCATATCTGCGTGCCCGACGCCGGGCATGTCGTCACCGAATCCCACCTCATCTCGGCGGGCGGCGCGATCACGGCGGCGGACAGGGTCCTGAAGAAGGAGGTGGACAACGCCTTTGCCCTCGTCCGGCCCCCCGGCCACCATGCGATGCGCGTGGTCCACGGCGCCCGCGGCTTCTGCAACGTGAACATCGAGGCCATCATGATCGAGTACATCCGCAAGGTCTACGGTCCGAAGCGGGTCGCCATCGTCGACACGGACTGCCACCACGGGGACGGTACGCAGGACATCTTCTGGCACGATCCCGACACGCTGTTCATCTCGATTCATCAGGACGGGCGCACCCTGTACCCGGGCTCCGGCTTCCATGACGAGTTCGGGGGGCCCAACGCCCTGGGAATGACCGTGAACATCCCGCTGCCGCCCCGGACATCCGACCGCGGCTTTCTCCATGTCCTGGATCACGTGATCCTTCCCATCCTCGGCGAATTCAAGCCCGACCTGATCGTCAACTCGGCCGGGCAGGACAATCACTACAGCGACCCGATCACCAACATGCGCTTCAGCGCCCAGGGGTACGCCACCCTGAACGACCGGCTGTCGCCCGACATTGCCGTGCTGGAGGGCGGATACTCCATCGAAAAGGCGCTTCCCTACGTCAACGTGGGGATCATTCTGGCGATGGCCGGCATGGACTACAGCCACGTGAAGGAGCCGGACTACGACCCGCTTTCGATTCAAGAGTCCGATGACATGCTCCGCAAGATCGAAAAGGACGCGGCGGAAATCCTGCGGATGTGGAAAAGAAGGGACAGCCTGAAGGCCAAACTGGTGGGCGACGCCCAGTATGTCCGGCGGAGAAAGAACATCTATTACGACACGGACGGCATCAGCGAGCAGCAGGAGGAGACGGTCCGCGTCTGCGGCGACTGCGGCGGCCTGGTCCTGATCGACTCCATGGCCGACACGGGGAGCCGGATCTTTGCCGTGATCGTGCCGGGGCGGAGCTGTCCCGCCTGCCGGGAAAACGGTGAAGCCTTTTTCAAAAAGACGGAACGGGGCCGGTACCGCGCGGTCTATTTCCAGGACCGGGACCGGGATCTGTATCTCGTCAAATGATGCGGGTGAATCGATGATCCGCGGCAAGATTCGAGGATATCAACAATCAAAGGAGGAATCATTAGCATGAGCGACGATGTGGTAAAAAGGACCCAGGAAACGGCCAAGAAGCTCTTCGGTGCGGGGATCAAGATGGATCCGCCCTATCTGATGTGGCGGGAATACGACAAGGACCTCGCCAACGACTTCTCGAAGTTCATCACGGGCAACCTCTACTCCCGGACGGTGCTGACCCTGCCGGAGAGGCAGATGGCCGCCTGCGCCATGCTGGCGGCGCTTCGGGCCACGGGAGAGCTGAAGCTGCATGTCAACGCGGCGCTCAACGTGGGCTGCGACCCGAAAAAGCTGGCGGAGATCTTCTTTCAGGTGGCGACCTATGCGGGCATGCCGGCGGTCAACGAAGCGCTCGAAGTTTACCGGGACGTCCTGAAGGAACGGGGGGAGTGGCCGCTGAAATAAAAAGGGCGTAAAGGGCTTGCGGGGCCGTGAGTCCCGAAGCCTGAAAAGAAAATGCCGGGCCTTTCGTAAAAGGCCCGGCATTCGTTTATCGTTCCAAAGACGGGACCGGTTTACTCGAGAACTACCAGGACCTGGTTGGTGTCCACCTTGTCCTTCTCGGCGACCTTGATCTCGGCCACTTTCCCGCCCGAGGGCGCCACGATGGGATTTTCCATCTTCATCGCCTCGAGGATAATCAGTTCATCGTCCGCATTGACGGAATCGCCGACATCGACCAGAATCTCCGCGATCGTTCCGGGCATGGGGGCTACGACTTC
>JAXDBM010000091.1:0-29014 GCA_034678725.1 Syntrophales bacterium
TGACCAGTTGGAGAAGCTCCAGGTCGTTGAGGTTGGAGAGGCTCGAACCCATCAGGCTCCGGACCAGCGTGCGGGGCTCCGCCACCCCCGTGCTCAAAAAAATGCTCATCCCCGGCTCGATCTTCTCCAGAACCGCCTCGGGTAAAACCAGCTTCCCGCTCCAGGATGCCATCGCGCTGTCAGTCATTGACAAACTCCCCGTTCCTGAAGAATCCTTCCATGACGATCTCCGACAGCTTTTTGCGGTCCGACGGAAATTCCCGTTCCCGGTATTTCTCCGGCAGCGACTCCAGTGTCCCGGGTCTTCCGATGGCCGCCATGGCCTCGACCTGGTAGCCGTCGGGAACCTTGAGCAGTTCACCGGCCCGCTCGTAATCGAAACCCTGCATGCCGTGCACCACCAGCCCTTTCAGAGACCCCTGGAGCGCCAGATTTTCCCAGGCGGCGCCGGCGTCATAGCTGTGCGTTCTCGAAAATTTTCCGTTGTGGTCGAAGGTGGTCTTTGAAACCACGACGACCAGGGCTGCCGCACGGAACGCCCAGGCCCGGTTCAGGTCGACGAGCAGATCCAGAAACGGCTGCCAGTGGGGCGTGTCCCTGCGGGCGAAAACAAAGCGCCAGGGCTGGTTGTTGTTGGCGCTGGGCGCCCACCGGGCGGCTTCGAACAGCGACATCAGATCTTCTTCGCTGATGCCTTCACCGGACATGGCGCGGGGAGACCAGCGGTTCAAAAAAACGGGGTTCACGTCATACTCCGGCTTCCGGTATTCGCGAATGCTTTTCATGGCGCTCCTCCTTCGTTTTTCGCACCATAACGTCCGCCGCATCCGTTGTCAATCTCTCAAGGACAATGTACAAAAGCGTTCCCTGCGCTTGCGCAACCATTTTATTGTGCTGCGGCCGGCAAGTATGCTAAAGGATGAAACAGCGGTTCGAGCATCTTTTTGAGCAGCCAAACCAGAGAAAGGAGAGAGGGACATGGAGAAAAACGGGTTCCGGACGTGTCTGCCAGCGATTCTGTTCATGTGTGCAATGGCTTTCGCCTGCGCAACGGCCCCGTCCGCGCAGACGATGGTGTACCCCGGCTTTAAGCTGGAGATCGGCGAGCAGGCAAAAATCCACAATGAGACCGGCCTCGAATACGCCGACAAGGGGTTTTATGCGGAGGCCATCGAGGAATACAAGAAGGCCATCCGAATCTCCCCGTCCTACACGGACGCCTACGCCAATTGCAGCAGGGCCTATTACGCGGTGGGGGACAGCGATCTGTCGCTCTACTATATCCTGAAGCGCGACGACATCATCACCCAGAAAGAGCGGGCGATCCGGGAGGCGATGCGGGAGGATCAGCCGGTCCCGGCGGTTGTCGAAACGGCCCGATGAGGGACTCGGGAGACGCGCAATGAAGATCCGGATCTTTTTGCCGGCCGCCATCCTGGGCATGCTGATCTGTGTCTGGGGTTACCCCGCCTCCTCCGACGAGCTCAAGAGGATTCGCCTGATGCCGATGCAACTGGACACGGGAAGGCCCCTGATGCACGTCCTCAAGGAGAGGAAATCCACTCGCGCCTTCAATCCGAAAAAACTGCCGAACCGCGTTCTGTCGAACCTGCTCTGGGCGGCCAACGGGATCAACCGGCCGGGATCGGGGGGGCGCACGGCGCCCTCGGCGATGAACCAGCAGGAAATCGACATCTACGTCGCGACCGCGGAAGGCCTTTACCTGTATGATGTCCGGACGCGCCAGTTGATCCCCGTCCTGAATGAGGACATCCGCGGCCGGACAGGGCAGCAGACCTACGTCGGCGAGGCGCCGGTCAACCTGATCTATGTTGCGGATTATGCGAAAATGGCGAGGACGAGCGCGGAGGATCGGGATCTCTACGCCGCCGCCGATGCCGGTTTTGTCAGCCAGAACGTCTATCTGTACTGCGCTTCCGAAGGCCTGGCCACCGTCGTCCGGGGCAGCATCGACCGGAACGCGCTGTCTCGCGTCATGGGGCTCCGGCCCGATCAGAAAATCATTCTGGCGCAGTCCGTCGGCTATCCGCGAAAATGATCGGGAGGGTGTTTCTGAAAAACACCGAAACCGGTTTGCGGCGTTATTCGAGAAAGCCGCCGCAGCGATTTCAGGAGGGTTACATTGATTCCAAGATATTCCCGGGAGAGGATGGCTGCCGTCTGGAGTCCGGAGAACCGCTACCGGACCTGGCTGGACATCGAAATCCGCGCCTGTGAGGCCATGGCCCGGCGCGGGGAGATCCCCGCGGCTTCGCTCCGAAGGATCAAGGCCAGGGCGGGCTTCGATGTGGCGCGGATCGACGAAATCGAGAAAACGACCAAGCACGATGTGATTGCCTTTCTGACCTCGGTGACGGAGAAGGTCGGCGAAGACGGCCGCTTCATCCACATGGGGTTGACTTCCTCCGACATCCTGGACACTTCCCTGGCAATTCTCCTGAGAGAAGCGGCGGGCATCCTGATTGAAGATCTGGACCGGCTTCTCGAAGTGCTGAAGAAGAAGGCCTTTGCCCACAAAAAGATGGTCATGATCGGCCGGTCCCACGGCATTCATGCGGAGCCGATCACCTTCGGCCTCAAGATGGCCCTTTGGTATCAGGAAATGCAGAGAAACCGGGAACGGATGGTCCGGGCCCGGGAAACGGTCAGCTATGGGAAAATCGCCGGCGCGGTCGGGACGTTCTCCTTCGTGGATCCCACCGTCGAAGCCTATGTCTGCCGAAAGCTGGGTCTGAAGCCGGCTCCGGTGTCGTCTCAGATCGTGCAGCGGGACCGGCACGCGGAATTTTTTTCCACGCTGGCCATTGTCGCCTCGTCCATCGACAAGTTCGCCCAGGAGATCCGGCTTCTCCAGAGGACGGAGGTCCGTGAGGCGGAGGAATATTTCTCACCCGGGCAGAAGGGTTCTTCGGCCATGCCGCACAAGCGCAATCCGGTCCTGTCGGAGAACCTTTCCGGCCTTTCCCGCCTTCTGCGCGCCTATGCCCTGGCTGCACTGGAAAACGTCGCCCTGTGGCACGAACGGGATATCAGCCATTCCTCCGTGGAGCGGGTGATCGGTCCCGACGCGACCATCCTTCTGGATTTCATGCTGGACCGGTTCACGGGGATGATCGACCGGCTCGTCGTGTATCCGGACCGCATGCGGAGCAATCTGGAGATGACGCACGGCGTCATCTTTTCCCAGATGGTGCTGCTGAAGCTGATCGAAAAGGGGATGTCCCGGGAGACGGCGTATGCCGTGGTCCAGAGAAACGCCATGAAATCCTGGGAGCGGGGGATCGCCTTCCAGTCGCTGCTCCGGAAGGACCGGGAGGTCATGGGCTGCCTGCGCGCGGAAGATCTCGACCGCCTGTTCCGGGTCGAGCATTTTCTGAAAAACGTCGATTTTATCTTTGACCGGGTGTTCGGCAAGCGGAGATCCCGATCGTGATTGCGGTCATCCGCGCCCGGCTCGTGATGGGAATCGATCGGGTGCACCGGGCTTGAGAGTGCGCAGACCCGTCAGATGTTCACGTCCGTCGGACCGAGCGCGGCGGCATGGCCCCTCTCGATGATCGTGTCCCGCAGCCAGTTGCGGTCGTCTTTGTCCGCATAGTCGAGGTTGTAGTGCAGGCCGCGGCTTTCCTTTCTCATCCGGGCGCAGCGGATGATCAGCCGCGCCACGGTGGCGATGTTTCTCAACTCGAGCAGGTCCCGGGTGATGATGAAATTCCGGTAGTATTCATCGATCTCCCGGCTGATCATTTCAATCCGCCTTTCCGCGCGGTCCAGCCGCTTGTTGGACCGGACGATCCCCACGTAGTTCGACATGCACAGCCGGATTTCGTCCCAGTTGTGGGAGACCACGATGGACTCGTCGCTTTCCGTCGCGCCCCTGGGATCCCAGGTGGGAATCGGAGTGTGGTCGTCTGCGACGTCCCGGAAGCGCTCCGCGATTTTCGAGAAGGCGCGATGGGAGAAGACCAACGCCTCCAGAAGCGAGTTGCTGGCCAGCCGGTTGGCGCCGTGAAGACCGGTGCAGGAAACCTCCCCGCAGGCGAACAGGCGCTCGATGGATGTTTCCCCGCAGGCGTTGACCGAAACCCCTCCGCACAGGTAGTGGGCCGCCGGGACGACGGGGATCGGGTCTTTGGTGATGTCGATTCCGTATTTCAGGCACTGGTGATAGATGTTGGGAAACCGCCGGATGATCGTATCGCGGTCCTTGTGGCGGATGTCCAGCAGAACATAATCGTCCCCTGACTTTTTCAGCTCCTGGTCGATCGCCTTGGCCACGATGTCCCGCGGGGCCAGGCTTTTCATGGGGTGGTATCTTTCCATGAAGGTGCGGCCGCTTTTCAGCTTCAGGATTCCCCCTTCGCCCCGTACGGCCTCGCTGATCAGGAAAGATTTGGCATCCGGATGGTACAGGCAGGTCGGGTGAAATTGCATGAATTCCATATTGGCGATCCGGGCGCCCGCCCGGTAGGCCATCGCGATCCCGTCTCCGGTGGCGATGTCGGGATTGGTCGTGATGAGGTACACCTTGCCGGCCCCGCCGGTCGACAGGACGACGAATTTTGCCCGGAAGGTGTGGATTTCATTGTTGAGAATATCCAGGACGTAAGCCCCGAGGCATTGATCGGGCTCCGTTTTTTTTCGGCCGGCAAGGTTGGATTTCAGGATCAGGTCGATGGCGATGTGGTTTTCATAGGTGGTGATGTCGGGTTTCAGCCGGGTTTTTTCGATCAGCGCCCGCTCGATTTCCCGGCCCGTGAGATCCTTCGCGTGAAGCACGCGCCGCCGGGAATGCCCGCCCTCGCGCCCGAGATCATACACGGAAGAAGCCCCCTGCTCGGACCGGGTGAATTCGACGCCCCAGGCCACCAGTTCCGCGATCCGCGCCGGTCCTTCCGAGACGACGAACCGGACGACATCCTCATGGCACAAGCCGGCCCCGCAGACAAGCGTATCGGCGATGTGATCCTCGAAGGAGTCGCTGCGGTCATGAACGGCTGCAATCCCGCCCTGGGCATAGTTGGTGTTCGATTCGAACTGCTCTTTCTTGGTGACGATGGCGACGCTGCCGAGTTCGGCGGCCCGGATCGCGAAGCTGAGGCCGGCAATGCCGCTTCCCAGCACTAGAAAGTCTGTCGAAATCTCCATCGGCGCGTCTTTCAAAACCGTATTTACAAATTTCGAGGGCTCTTATATATACATTCCGCTTTTTTGTAAAAGGAAAAGGGAATAAAGGGGATCTTGATGCTGGTTCTGGGGATTGAATCGTCCTGTGACGAGACAGCGGCCGCCGTGGTGCGCGACGGAGAGAGGCTTCTGTCCAATGTCATCGCTTCACAGATCCGGATCCACAGCCGGTACGGAGGCATCGTGCCGGAGATCGCATCCCGCAAGCATATCGAGGCCGTGGTCCCGGTCATCCTTCAGGCGCTCGACGATGCCGCCGTCTCCCTGAACGATATCCAGGGGATCGCCGCGACGCGGGGCCCCGGCCTGGTCGGGTCCCTGCTGGTGGGCCTCTCCGCGGCCAAGGCCATGGCCTTTGCGGGCGGCATTCCCTTCGTCGGGGTGAATCACCTGGAAGGCCACGTCGCGTCTGTCTTCCTGACCGAAAAGAAGCCGGAATTTCCCTTCGTCGCACTGGTGGTGTCCGGCGGGCACACCAACGTCTATCTGGTCCGGAACTTCCAGGATTTTATGATCCTCGGGCAGACCCGCGACGATGCGGCGGGGGAGGCCTTCGACAAGGCGGCAAAACTCCTGGACATCGGTTACCCCGGCGGCGTCGTAATCGACCGGATGGCAAAAGACGGGGACCGGGAGCGCATCCATTTTCCCCGGGCCATGAAGGACAGCCCCGATTTCAGCTTCAGCGGCGTCAAGACGTCGCTGCTGACGATGCTCAAAAAGAGGGGCCGTCCGTTTACGGCTGAAGAAATGCCCCACGTCGTCGCGGGCTACCAGGAGGCGATTGTGGCGGTGCTGGTGGAAAAGACGCTCGCGGCGGCAGAGCGGGTTCATGCATCGCGGGTGGTGGTCTGCGGCGGCGTCGCGGCCAACAGCCGGCTTCGGGAGAAGTTCCATGCGGAGGGGCAATCCCGCGGCTTCGAGATCTTCATCCCGCCGATGGTCCTGTGCACGGACAACGCGGCGATGATCGCGGTCGTCGGAGATCATCTGCTGAGCCGGGGCAGGCGGGACAGCCTGGATCTCAATGCGGTTTCCCGCTGGCCGCTGGATTCGTTCCCCGCCGGATCGCGATGCTGAGAAAGCGCATTCAAAGGTTTCACGACCGCTTCATCAGCCTGAAGGGCGAACCCCGGGCGATCGCCATGGGAATGGCGGTGGGGATTTTTGTCGGCGTGACCCCCACGATCCCTTTTCACACCGCGCTGATCATCCTGTTCGGCCTGATCTGGAAGCACAACCTGACATCGGCCTATCTCGGCTCCTGGCTGATCTCTAACCCGGTCACCATCCCCCTCTTTTACCTCGGACAGTACGAACTGGGCAAATATCTCCTCGGCATGAACCCCGGCGGCCTGACCCTGGCGGATTACTCGATCCGAAGCGTCTTCAGCATGGGTTGGCACGTGCTCCTGCCGCTCCTGACGGGGGGACTGATCATGGCGCCCCTTTTCGCCATTCCATCCTACTTCATCACGTACCGGGTGCTGCTTGCCCTCAGAAACAGGAACCGGACATGATCACCCCCATGAAAATCCTGAAGTCGCACGGCATTCGTCCGCGGAAGCGGCTGGGACAGTCCTTCCTGCAGGACCCGAACGTGCTTCGCAGGATCGTGGCCGCCGCCGGCATTTGCAGCGACGAGACCGTGGTCGAAATCGGCGCCGGCCTGGGAATCATGACGGAGGTCATGGCGGCCCGGGCCGGCCGGGTCATTGCCATCGAGGTCGATCCGCTCCTGGCCGGGGTTCTGAGGGAGCGCCTTCGCGGGCGGGAGAATGTCGACATTGTCGAGATGGATGTTCTCGAATATGATTTTTCATCCGCCCGTTCCAATCGTCATGCCGCAAAGATCAAGGTCGTCGGCAACCTGCCCTATCAGATCTCCTCGCCGATCCTGTTCCGCCTGCTGGAATCCCGACATGTCGTTTCGATGGCGGTCCTCATGCTGCAGAAGGAGGTGGTGGACCGGATCACGGCGGCTCCGGGGACCAGGGAATACGGAATCCCCTCGGTGATGGTTTCCATGTACTGCCGGACCCGGCGCCTGATGGACGTGCCGAGCACCTGCTTTTACCCGGAACCGCGGGTGGACTCTTCCGTTGTCCAACTGACCATGCGAGAGGAGCCGCTGGTCGCGCTTGTGGAAGATGGCGCCTTCCGGCGCCTCGTCAGGACCGCTTTCTCCAGAAGGCGGAAGACGCTTCTGAACAACCTGCGCACCGTCCGGTGGCCAGGCGCGGATGAAAAAGACGTGGCATCGATTCTTCAGGAGGCCGGCATAGACAGCCACAGGAGAGCGGAAACCCTGAGCACGGAGGAATTCGGGCTGCTGACGTGCCGGCTCTTTTCGCCGAAAAAAAATCTTGACAGCCCGTGCCGCTTCTGTTAGTTGGGCGGCAACCGCTTGGATCCGGCTGCGGACTGAGACGGAAGGGAAGGAAAGACTGCGGTGCGAAATTTCAAAAGCCTCCCGTCTCAGGACGGCGAGGCTTTTTTTTGCGGTCGAAAGGTCAACGGCTGATGAAAATAATCGAGTCCGCAAGGGCAATGCAATCCTTCTCGGAATCCCTGAGAAAAGAGGGGAAGATCGTGACGTTCGTTCCCACCATGGGGTATTTCCACGAGGGTCACCTCAATCTCATGCGGGAAGGCCGGCGACGGGGCGACTGCCTGGTCGTGAGCATCTACGTCAACCCGACCCAGTTCGGTCCCAGCGAGGATTTCGAACAGTATCCCCGGGATTTCGAGCGGGACCGTTCCATGGCCGAAGGGGTGGGCGTGGACGTGATCTTCTCTCCGCCGAACGCAGAGATGTATCCGCCCCATTATCAGACCTACATCACCGTCGAAAACGTGACCGACAACCTGTGCGGATTGTCCAGGCCCGGTCATTTCCGGGGCGTGGCGACGGTTTGCGCCAAGCTCTTCAACCTGGTCAAGCCCCACGCGGCAATCTTCGGGAAAAAGGATTTTCAGCAATTGGCGACCATCCGGCGGATGGTCCTGGACCTGAACATGGACCTGGAAATCGTCGGCATGCCCACGACGCGGGAACCGGACGGCCTGGCCATGAGTTCCCGCAACATCTACCTGAGCCCGGAGGAGCGGGCATCGGCGCTGAGCCTCAGCCGCTCTCTGAAACTGGCCGGGGATCTGTACGACCGGGGGGAGCGGGATGCGGGAAAGATCATCGGGGAAGTCAGGCGTCATATCGAATCCCAAGCCCACACGAAGATCGATTACGTGCAGATCTGCGACACCACGACGATGAAGGACGTGGCCCGACTGGACGGGGAATCCGTCCTGGCGATGGCGGTCCGGGTGGGGAAGACCCGGCTGATCGACAACTGCGTTTTCGGCGAACCGCTGGACGTTTAACGGGAAAACTTGACAAAAAGGCGGGCGCCGCCCGCCGGACACCCATTTGGGAAGGGGAAACATGATGAACCGATTCATGCTGAAATCTAAACTGCACCGGGCGACCGTTACGGACGCAGATCTCCACTATGAGGGCAGCATCTCCATCGATGAAAGCCTCATGAAGGCCGCCGACATCCTTCCCTACGAAAAAGTGTCCATTTACAATGTGAGCAACGGGGAACGATTTACGACCTACGCCATCAAGGGAAAGCGGAATTCCGGCGTGATCTGCCTGAACGGGGCGGCGGCTCGCAAAGCCTCGAAGGACGATATCATCATTATCGCCACCTACGTGATGGTGGATGAGGCGGATGTCGGGGATTGGTCCCCGAAATGCGTACTCCTCGATCAGAAGAACCGCATCAAAAAGGCCGGTTGATCCTCGGGGCCGGCTGCCGGCGCGACGATAACAGATCGGTCTTTGCCCGAGAGGGTGATGGATCGCTGCCAGGGTAGGGTATTTTCATGCCTTACCCTTTTTTTATCAGCCGGGACGGCGGGCAAATTGTCCCGGTCCCGCACCCCGTCAAAATCGCCGTTGAATTGCCGCGCGGGGTTTGATATGGCGTTGATCGGTCCGGCGCTTGTCGGTCCGAGAGGGAAGAAGAGACCTTGAAATTCAACCTGAAACGCATCTTTTTGGCGGGTCTGGCCGTTACCGTCCCCATCGGCCTGACCCTCTATATCCTCGTATTCCTCATCGGCATGATGGACGGTCTGCTGACCGTCATGCCCGCGAAGCTTCATCCGGACGCGCTCCTTGGCGTTCACATCCCCGGTTTGGGCATTCTGGTCACACTGGTCCTGATCCTGGTTTGCGGCCTCATGGCCCAGAGCATCGTAGGCAGGAGGATCATGCGGTTCAGCGAAGGCATGCTCGACCGGATCCCCGTCGTTCGGAGCATTCATTCGGCCATCAAGAAGATTGTGGACAGCATGTTCATGTACCGCAGCCGAAGCTTTCGAAAAGTGGTGCTGGTCGAATTTCCCCGCAGGGGGGCCTACACGGTGGCATTCGTGACCGGAACGCCCGGAGACGAAATCCAGTCAAAGACGGGGAAAAGGTGCCAGAGCGTCTACGTGCCGACGACGCCGAATCCGACATCCGGTTATTTTGTCGTTTTTCCGGAGGAGGACCTGATTCAACTGGACATGACCGTCGAAGAGGCCTTTACCCTGGTGATCTCCGGCGGCATCGTCAACCCGCCCGGGCGCTTGCGTGAAGAGGCCGCTTCCCTGCCGCAGAAAATCAAAATGGAAAATGGATGACAGGAGGTAAGGATGAAGTTTATCGAGTTGGACCCGACCCTGAAACACAAGGTGGCCGATCTTTCCCTGGCGGACTGGGGCCGCCGGGAAATGGCGCTTGCCGAGAATGAAATGCCCGGCCTGATGGCGATCCGGGAGAAATACGGCGCGAAGAAGCCCCTCAAGGGCCTCAAGATCATGGGAAGCCTGCATATGACCATCCAGACGGCCATGCTGATCGAAACGCTCAAAACGCTGGGCGCGGACATTCGCTGGGCATCCTGCAATATCTTTTCGACGCAGGATCATGCCGCCGCCGCGGTCGCGGCCGCCGGGTCTGCCGCCGTTTTCGCCTGGAAAGGCGAAACCCTCGAGGACTACTGGTGGTGTACGGAACAGGCCCTGACCTGGCCCGACGGCTCCGGGCCGGACCTGCTCGTCGATGACGGCGGCGACGCGACCCTCTTTGTTCATCAGGGCGTCAAGGCGGAGAAGAATCCGGAGATTCTGAAAAAAGATTCCGAAAACAAGGAGATGCAGATCGTCATGGAACGCCTCGGGCGCAGCGTGAGAAAAGACCCGGGCCGATGGCGTCGCGTGGCGGGCAGGATTCGCGGCGTATCGGAGGAGACGACGACGGGGGTCCACCGCCTGTATCAGATGGCCGGAACGGGCGAGCTGCTCTTCCCGGCCATGAACGTCAACGATTCCGTGACCAAGTCGAAGTTCGACAACCTCTACGGCTGCCGCGAATCCCTGGCGGACGGGATCAAGCGGGCCACGGACATCATGATCGCGGGGAAAGTGGTGGTCGTCTGCGGTTACGGGGATGTGGGCAAGGGGTCCGCCCAGTCCATGCGGGGCTTCGGGGCCCGGGTGATCGTCACCGAGGTGGACCCGATCTGCGCCCTGCAGGCGGCTATGGAAGGATACGAAGTCAGGACGCTCGATGAGGTGGTGCGGAATGCGGACATCTTTGTCACTGCCACGGGCTGCTGCGATGTCATCACCGGCGAACACATGGAAAAAATGAAAAACGAGGCCATCGTATGCAACATCGGCCATTTCGACAGCGAGATCGACATGCGCTACCTGGAGACGACGAAGGGGTGCCGCCGCGAGAGCGTGAAACCGCAGGTGGACAAATGGACTTTGAAGTCGGGCCGTTCCATCATCGTCCTGGCGGAGGGCAGACTGGTAAACCTCGGTTGCGCCACGGGGCACCCCAGTTTCGTGATGAGCAGCAGCTTCACGAACCAGTGCCTCGCGCAGATCGAACTGGCCTCAACACGGCGCGAGCCCGGCGTCTACACCCTGCCCAAGAAGCTCGATGAGGAGGTTGCCCGGCTGCATCTGCGCCGTCTCGGGGCGCGGCTGACGCGGCTGAAGCGGAAGCAGGCCGATTACCTGGGGATCCCGGTGAACGGTCCGTTCAAGCCGGATCACTACCGGTATTGAGCGAACCCGTTCACGTTTTGACCCTTCGATACATCAGGAAGGAGGCGACCCCGAAGGCGATGTTGGCCGTCCACGCGGCCAGCAGAGGCGGCAGGGTGCCCGCACGGCCGAGGGACATCGCGAAAGCGAAAACCAGCCAGTAGGAGAATCCGATCACGATCCCGGCGCCGATGCTCTGGGTCACGCCGCCGCTTCGCTCCGAGCGGAGGGAAAAGGCCACGCCGATGATCGCCAGGATAATGCTGACCAGGGGGAAGGCGATCTTTCCGTGCAGGTCAGCCCGGTAGCGCGTCGTGTCGTAGCCGTCGGACTGCAGCTTTTCAATGTACCGTCTCAGTTCCAGGAAGCCCATCTTGTCCGCGTCCTTCTGCGCGATCATGAAATCCGCCGGCTTTTCCGGCAGGTCGATCACGGCCTCGGTTTTCCGTTCCAGCACGGGGAAATCGCCGGCGTTGAACCGTGCGATCAGGATATTCTGAAACAGCCACTGCCCGTCCTTCCATTCCGCGCGCTCGGCATCGATCCGCAGGATCAATTGGAACTGCGGATCCAGATAGTTGATCGTGATCCCCTGCAGCAGGTTCCGGTCCGGCTGAAAAATCTTGAAATTGTAGATGGCCTGACGGCTCCGGTACCAGATCTGATTCTGCTTGAAAGTTCCCAGCTCCGTCCGCCTCTGGACTTCCACCTTGAGGATCTGGAACGCCCTCTGGTTGGTGTACGGCGTTACGAATTCACTGAACAGGAAAGCGATGACGCAGATCGCTCCGGCCAGAAGGATCAGGGGCAGCGAGCTCCGGTACAGGCTGATTCCGTTGGCTTTCATCGCCACGATTTCGCTGTTTCTCGACATCACGCCGAAGGTGATCAGCGCGGCCAGCAGGACCGCCGCGGGCAGGGTGAGGGAAACGATCATGGGGATGTTGAAGAGAAAGAAGGACGCCATCTGAGCCAGTGAGGCCCGGTTGCTCATGAACATGTTGATTTTTTCGAAAAAATCGAAAATGAGGTAGAGGAAGATGAAGGAGACGACGATGAGGCCGAACAGCTTCAGAAATTCCCGGGTGACGTAGCGGTCCAGAATCGTCATGACGGCGTGTCCCCCTTTTCCCTCTTCCGCAGGACAGCGGCGCCGGCAGTGATCATGGATCTCCAGGTGCGCTCCCGGGCCGCCATCGTAAAGAGGAGAATCCCCGCCGCCCCGAAGACCAGATTGGGCACCCAGGTCCCGATCAGGGGGGCGACCCGGTCCGTCTGCACCAGGGCTTCGCCTCCCAGTTGCAGCATGTAGTACAGAACCGTCAGCCCGAAACCGATGGAGATGCTCCAGGATTTCGCGGCCCGGTTTGTCCGGATGCCGAGGGGGATCGCAAGGAAGCCGAGAATCAGGCACGACACGGGAATGGAAAGCTTCTTGTGCAGCTCAATCGCCGCATCCCGCAGCTTCCGCTTTTCCGTATCGGTTTGCCGGAGCCTTTTGCGCAGCTCCAGAATGTTCATCTCGCCGGTCGACTTCTCCTTGAGGCTGCCTTCGTCCAGCAGGGCAGAGCCGATGTCCAGATTGACATCGTAGATTTCGAAATCCATCTTCCGGTAGTTCCTGAACTGGGGATCGACCGTATGGGTGCTGCCGCTTTCCAGCCGCATGGTAATCGTCAGCGCCCGGGGGTCGGAGACGAGATAGGCCCTCTTCGCGACAATGGTGCTCGGTTCGCTGGTCAGCCGCGTGTCTGCGATGAGGACGCCTTCCATGAACGCCCCGTCGAGCGGGATCGATTCCGCGTAGATCAGGAGCCCTTTGAAGTAATCGATGAAAACCTTCTCCCGGATGCCGATGCTGGCCTTCTGTTTGGAGACGTTGTAAAGGTGAACCTTGGTTGCGTATTTGCTCTGGGGAACGAGGAACAGCGTGATGATCCCCGTCAGAAGGAAGGCGATCACGGCGGCAACGGCGATAGGCCGGGCGATCTGGTACAGGCTGACGCCCGAGGCTTTCATCACAGTGATCTCATTGTCACCCGACAGCCGGCCCAGCCCGATCAGGATCGAGACCAGCAGGGACATGGGAATGGTGAACATGAGAAAGGAGGGCATCAGCAGTAGGACGAATTTCATGATATCCAGGAAGCCGACGCCCTTGTTGACCAAAAGGTCCATGAGCTGCAGGATCCTTCCCATCAGCAGGACAAACGTCAGGATGAAGAGAACCATGACGAAAGGCAGCGCAATTTCCCGCAGAATGTAGCGATCGAGGATCTTTCTCATGTTGCCGAACCGCGGGGCAATTTACATCATCAGTTTCAGCGATTCGATATACTCCGGGTCTTCCCGGTCCATGACCTCGATAATGTGCTTGTGGTACCGTCTTTTCATCTCGCCGAAAATGGCCCTTTTTTTCGTGAAGGTCCCGGCAAAGGCAATGGCTTCCCGCAGCAGCGCTTCGTCGTCTTCGCAGGATTTCACGATCACGTGGTGCTCTTCGAGTTCCCTGGCCCCGTAACGCTTGCCGCTGTAAACCGCCTCTTCCAGCTTGTAGTAGGGGAAGGCCTTTTTCACCAGGCAGATCATGCCCGGCAGAAAGGGGATGCTGATGTCGATTTCGGGAAAGCAGAAAAATCCCTTCGATGACTTCATGAACCGGAAGTCGCAGGCGCAGGCCAGGATCGACCCGTCCCCGAAAGCGTGGCCGTTGATCGCCGCGATCACCGGCATGGGGTAGAGCAGGATCCGCTTGAAGATTCGATTCAGTCCGTACATAAAGTCCTTGACGGCCTGGAAATCCTTGCTGTTGAATGCTCCCATGAGCCATTGCACGTCGATGCCCTGCGACCAGTTCTTTGCGTCACTGGACACGATGACGACCGAGGAGACGCCTTCGTCCCTTTCGATTTCATCGAAGGCTTTCAGGATGGCCTCCGTGAAAGTGGGGTTGTGCCTGTTTTCCCCGTTGGTCATCGTGACGACGGCAACGGTTCCTTCTTTTCTCCATTCGAGAATCGACATGATTTCCTCCTGTCCGGTTGATTTAAGCAGTGAGATTCAAAGGGGATCTCTCTGCGGTTACATTCCAAATACCCTAAAAAATCGCATATAATCGGTGGAGTGTCAATAAGTTTGTAATTGACCGTCCGCGGCAAATCTGTTAAGGATGCCGATCGTTGATTTTGAAATCAACCGCTTTGCGGCAACGCAGCCGCACTGAGGAGCCAGCGCCATGATTGACCTTCACACCCACTCGATCTTCAGTGACGGTGAACTGATCCCCTCTGAGCTGGTCCGGCGCGCCCGGATCAAGGGTTATCGGGCGATCGCCATCACCGATCACGGGGACGCGTCCAACCTGGACTTCATCATTCCCCGCGTGGCCGGCATCTGCGAGAAGCTTTCGGCGGTGTGCGGGATCCGGGTCATACCGGGGATCGAGCTAACCCATGTGCCGCCCGTCCACATTCGGGAACTGGCCGTGGAAGCAAGGAAGCTGGGGGCCCGTCTGGTTGTCGTCCACGGCGAGACCATCGTGGAACCGGTTGCCCCGGGCACCAACGAGGCCGCGCTGGAATCGCCGATCGACATTCTGGCCCACCCCGGGCTCATCACCGGGCGGGAGGCCCGGCTGGCCGCGGCAAAGGGCATCTGTCTCGAAATCACGACCCGCCGGGGCCACAGCCTGTCCAACGGGCACGTGGCGCTGATGGCCCGCCGGCACGGCGCGAAGCTCGTGCTGAATACCGACAGCCATGGTCCCCAAGACCTGACCCCTCCGGAGATGGCCCGAACCGTTGCAACAGGGGCCGGGCTCGGTCTTCGGGAAGTGGACCGAATGTTCCGGAACTCCGAAAATCTGGTGAAAAAAGCATTGAAAGACAAGGTCGTCCGCCGACGTGATACAAAAAAACCGTTCCACAAAGATTAGGAAGCGCCATTCCGATCCGTTGAAAATATGCCTCCTGACCTACCGCGGCAATCCCACTTGCGGCGGGCAGGGCGTTTATGTCAAATACCTCAGCCGGGGGCTGAGGGAACTGGGTCATGCCGTGGAAGTCATTTCCGGGCCGCCCTACCCGGAACTCGCGGACGGCATCGGGCTTTGCAGGCTGCCGAACCTCGATCTCTACAACCCGGATCACCTGTTCAAACCCGCGAGGTACCGGGATCTGCTTTTCCCGGTCAACCAGATGGAATTCATCAGCATGTGCCTCGGCGGATTTCCGGAGCCCCGGACATTCGGCATGCGGGTGCGCCGGCATCTGCGTTCCAACCGGCCGGACTACGACGTCGTTCACGACAACCAGTGCCTGGCCTACGGCCTGCTGGACCTGCCGCGCCTGGGCTACCCGACGGTGGCGACCATCCACCACCCCATCACGGTGGATCGGGATGCGGAGATCGCGGCGGCGCCGACATTCATCAAGAGGCTCAAGATCCGCCGATGGTATGCCTTTCTGGCGATGCAGAAGAAGGTCTCCCGGCGCCTGGCGCGGGTCATCACGGTGTCGGAGTGCTCGAAAAGGGACATCGGCCGGGATTTCGGCATTGCGCCGGACCGGTTCCGCGTCGTTCCCAACGGCATCAACACGGATTTCTTCTACCCGCTGCCCGGCGTCCGGCGGTCCGATGATCAGCTTATCGTGACGAGCAGCGCCGATACGCCCCTCAAGGGATTGCGGTACCTCCTCGAGGCGGTTGCGTCCATCCACAGGGAAAGGCCCGTCCGGCTGACGGTGATCGGCGCCCCGAAAAAGGACGGGGCCGTGGAGCGCCTCGCCAGGGAGCTGAATTTGAACGGCGCCGTCCGGTTTACGGGACGCATCGAATACGAGGACTTCGCCCGCTATTACGCGGAGGCCGCCATCGCGGTGATCCCCTCGCTCTACGAGGGGTTCGGCATGCCGGCGGGGGAGGCGATGGCCTGCGGTGTGCCGGTCGTCAGCACATCCGGAGGCGCCCTGCCGGAAGTGGTCGGCGACGCGGGAATCCTCGTGCCGCCGGGAGACAAGGAGGCCCTGGAAAAGGCCATTGTGGATCTCCTGGACCACCCGGAAAAACGGCAGCGCCTGGGGCAGGCCGGGCTGGACCGCGTAAAAGGATCTTTCACATGGCGGCACGCCGCCCAGAAGACCGTGGACGCCTACCGGGAAGCCATCGATGCTCACCGTTGAGCTGGACCGGCTGAACCTGAGGCCGGGGGACCGTGTGCTGGATGCCGGATGCGGCACGGGCCGCCATGTCTGCGAGGCCTTTCGCATTCGGGGCCTGGACGTGACCGGCATCGACCTCCGGTGGGAGGACCTCTGCAAGGCGGCGACGACCCTCTATCTGATGCGGGAGCAGAACGGAAACGGCGGCGGCCGGTGCCTCATCTCCCGGGCCGATGTGACCCGTCTGCCCTTTCGGGATGAAACGTTCGACGCGGTGATCTGCTCGGAGGTCCTCGAGCACATCCCGGACAACCGGACCGCGATCATCGAGCTGGTCCGCGTCCTCAAGCCGGGCCGGGATCTGGTTGTCAGCGTGCCTCGATTCCTGCCGGAAAGGATCTGCTGGGCGCTGTCCGAAGCCTACCACCAGGAGCCCGGGGGGCACATCCGGATCTATCGGAAAGGGGAATTGCAGGGCCTGCTCGAGGCCGCCGGCATGCGCTGCATCGATGTCCGCTACAAACACGGCCTGCATTCGCCCTACTGGTGGCTGAAATGCCTGGTCGGCCACAAGAACGAGCATTCGCGGCCGGTCAACCTCTACCGGAAATTCCTGGAGTGGGACATCATGCAGCGCCCGAAATGGACCCGAATGCTGGAGGGGATGCTGAACCCCTTCATTGCAAAAAGCATCATCTTCTATCTCAAAAAGGAAAATAAGAACCAATGAAATGGGAGCTATCGAGGGCCGGGGCGGAAGCGCGCCTGGATGTGGAACAAATGGCCGATTTCATTGCCTCGGTGCAGAAGGCCGACGGCGAGATTCCCTGGTCGGTCGGCGGAAAAACGGACCCCTGGGACCATGTGGAATCCGCCATGGGACTGTCCGTGGCCGGATATTGGACCGAGGCCGAGCGGGCCTATGGATGGATGCGGGGGACACAACAGGAGGACGGAAGCTGGCCGGCCGCTTACCGTGACGGGGTACCGGTGGACGCCACCCGGGACACCAACATGTCCTCCTACATCGCCGTTGGCGTGTTCCACCATTACCTGATCACCGGCCGGCATGATTTCCTCAGGAGGATGTGGCCGACCGTTCGAAACGGCGTGGACTACGCCGTCGGCATGCAGGCGCCGACGGGTGAGATCCACTGGGCGCAGAACGGCGAAGGCGTGGTGGATCCGATGGCGCTGCTCACCGGCTCCAGCTCCGTGTACATGAGCATCAAGTGCGCCCTGGCCGTTGCCGCGCGTCTGGGTCGCAGCCGGCCCGACTGGGAGGCGGCGCTCCTGAAGCTGGGTTATGCCATACGTTTCCGTCCCAACCGGTTCAACATGATCAAATCACGGTTTTCCATGGACTGGTATTATCCGATTCTCTGCGGCGCCGTCACCGGCGATGATGCCCGCCGGCGGATCAACAAGTACTGGGAAAA
The DNA here is from genome assembly GCA_034678725.1 of Syntrophales bacterium. Lineage (GTDB taxonomy): Bacteria > Desulfobacterota > Syntrophia > Syntrophales > Fen-1087 > JAXDBM01. The sequence goes on from JAXDBM010000091.1 coordinate 17,915, forward strand.
ATTCGTCGTCCCGGACTGGGGGATCCGCTGCGTGTCGGACCGTCCGTGGGTCACCATGGCGGAAACCTCGGAATTCGTTCTGACCCTTCACGCGATCGGCGAGGTTGAAAAGGCCAGGATCGTCTTCAGTTGGCTCCTCGACAAGAAGTATGACGACGGCTCCTACTGGATGGGCGTGACCTTTCCCGATGCCGTCATCTGGCCGGAAGAAAAAACGGCCTGGACAACGGCCGCGATTCTCCTGGCCTGCGACGCGCTGTACCGGCTCACGCCGGCGGGCGTTCTTTTCAGTCACGAATACTGGGAGGCCTGCGGCGTCCCGGCATCCTTTCCCTCCCGGCGGAACGCCACGGGCGGGCGAACGGGGATGTCGGCGCGGCCGGACCTGCCCGTACCGCCGAAGCGGCATTCATGAGAAGAGACCACCGTCCCTACATCCTCAAGCGCCTCGACCAGGGATTTCAGCAGCGATACGCCGGTTATTTCCTTCGTCCCCAACTGGAATTCCTCGGCAGGGGATGCACCTTCATGAAGCCCTGGTACGTGGAGATTTTCGGAGGGCCCATTCGAATCGGCGATTATACGCATGTCATTGCGACGCCGGACAGGCGCGTCCGGCTGACCGTGTGGTCCAACCTGGAAGGAGAAGGCCGCATCGAAATCGGGAACTACTGTCTGGTCTGCCCGGGCGTCCGGATCAGCGCGGCGCGTGAAATCGTCATCGAGGAGAGTGTGATGATGGCGCAGGGTGCCTTCATCACGGACTCGGACTGGCACGGCCTCTACAACCGCAGTCTTTCCGTCGGCAACTCCGCGCCGGTCCGCATCGGGCGGAATGCCTGGATCGGAGACAGCGCCATCGTCACCAAGGGCGTTGCCATCGGCCGAAACAGTATCGTCGGCGCCGGGGCCGTCGTCGTCCGGGATGTCCCATCGAATGTCATCGTGGCCGGCAATCCCGCCGTCATCGTCAAGGAACTGGACCCGGACCAGCCCGTCGTCACCCGCGGCGACTGGATGGCCGACCCGGCCGAACTGGCAGCCCAGTTTGCGGCCATCGACCGCGAACGGATGAAAGACAACACTTGGCTGGGATGGTTGCGGTCCCTGATCCGTCCCGCCGCAGGAGACTGAAGAAGCATGAGAGTTGCGATCATTGCCCCCCCCTATCCGCTGGAAGAAGCGCCGGCGCCGCCGCTGGGGATCACTTACGTGGCGGCGGCCTTTGAGGCTGCGGGGGCCGAGGTGCGGATCATCGATTACATTGTGAACGGCTACCGTCCGGAAAAACTCAGGGCGGCGCTCGACGCCTTTCAGCCGGACGCAGTGGGTGCCACCTCCGTGACGCTCAATTTTTACGGGGCGGCGGACATCTTGAGGACGGCAAAGCGGCACAACCCGGACATCGTCACCCTGATGGGCGGTCCGCACGTGTCCTTTGACGCGGAGAACACGCTGACGGCCTATCCGGAGATCGATCTGATCGTGAAGGGGGAGGGCGAAAAGACCATCGCCGAGCTGACGACTGTGCTCCAGGACCCTCAGGCATGGCCCGGGGTCCGGGGGATCGCCTTCCGCCGGAACGGCCGTCTGGTCGTAACGGAGGACCGCGAGTTCATCGAGGACCTGGACACTCTGCCGCTACCTGCGCGGCATCTGCTGCCGCTGTCGCGGTATCAGGCGCTGGGGTATCCCATCAGCATCATCACCAGCCGCGGCTGTCCCTATTCCTGCATCTTCTGCCAGGGCCGGCGCATGGTCGGAAAAAGGATCCGCAAGCGGAGCGCCCGGCTCATCGTCGACGAGATCGCGCATATCCTCTCCTACGGGATCGACCGAATCAACGTCGCGGACGATCTCTTTGCCTCCGACCGGGAGCGGGTCCGGGAGGTGTGCGGCGAGATCCGCCGAAGGGGCCTTTCCTTCACCTGGAGCGCCTTTGCCCGGGTCAACACCGTTGACCGCGAAACCCTGCAGATCATGCGGGAAACCGGATGCGACAGCGTCAGCTTCGGCGTCGAATCGGGCAATCCGGAGATGCTGAAGCGGATTCGAAAAAACATCACCCTCGACCAGGTCCGGGAAGCTGTGCGGCTCTGCAACGAGACCGGCATGATCGCGCACACCTCGTTCATGGTCGGCCTTCCCGGTGAAACCGGGCAGACGCTGGAGGAAACGAAACGGTTCGCGGGCAGCTTGGGCTCCCTGTACGGCTACCATTTTCTCGCGCCCTTTCCCGGCACGACCGTCCGCGAAAATGTGGATCAGTACGACCTGGAAATTCTCACGAACGACTGGTCGCGATACGACGCCAACAGCGCCATCGTCAAAACATCCGCCCTTTCACCGGAGCAGATCGAGGCCTTTGTCGCCGAGTACGACCGGGAAATCCGTGAAGGTTGGGAAAGGCAGATCCGGGGCAGCCGGGAGAAGACCAACACGCCCTACGAGGACCTGCAGGTCGAGGGGTATTTCAAGACGCAGTTCGTCTACCGGCTGCTGTCCGAGGATCTGATGGAGCGGCTGGGCGACATTCCGCTCTCCGGCGGCGCGCCGGCGGTGAACCGCGGCGGAGGAAACGGGGGTGAAGCGGACGCCTTCGAGGAGCTCTGCCGAAGGCTGGAAGCGGCAACCGGAGCGGATCCGGCGCTGATCCGAAAGACCCTCCGCGGCTTCATCGAGAAAGGCTACATCAAGTCGTGGAGCGATGGTTCGCACCTGACCTGGCATTGGACGCACAACAACCGGGCCGATCATGAGCGGGAGGTTCCCGCCTTGTCCACGGGATCGCGGCTCCGCATGGCGGCGCGCAATCCGAACCGGAACGCCTTCGATGCGGGGGCGAAAGACTCGTGAAGACCGGCGTGACGGAAACGAATTTGCGGGAAATCGGGGGAGAGCAGCCGGAGAGCATTCGAAACCTGGAGCGGCGGGACCGGGTCCGGATCGAAGAGATCGTCGCCGCGGCGGGAACGTTCAACGACAGGGAAATCCGAACGGCGCTGGAACTGGTCGATGAGTATCTGGAAAAGGGGGAGTCAAGCGGCTACTGCTTCGCGCTGATCGAGGAAAGGGCCGGCACTTTGCGACTCAACGGCTATGCCTGTTTTGGCCCGGCGCCCCTGACGCAGGGGACGTATGATCTGTACTGGATCGTCGTCGCGCCGGAGGCACAGGGGAGGGGGCTGGGGCGGTCACTGCTCGGTCATGTCGAGCGGGATGTCGCCGCGCGCGGCGGACGCATGCTCCTCATCGAGACATCGTCCCAGGAGACTTACGCCCGCACCGTTGATTTTTATTGCCGGAACGGCTACGGGCAGGAGGCGCGAGTCCGGGATTTTTACCGGCCGGGGGACGACAAACTGATATTCCGCAAAGAACTGGTTCCTTAAGCGGTGAGGCAGCCCCGCAGGCCGCCTCAACCGCCGTTCAAACAGCCCGGCGAGCGCGCGCCGTGAAATAGATCCCGGTTGATGATGGCATTTGGAATCGCGGAATCCGGACCGCGTAAAAATTATTTCGTGCAGGGGCCGAGGTGTTTCCCCTTCATGGTGGTCTTGACGGTCATGTCCCTGCCGTCCTGCTTCATCGTCGTCTCCATCGCCCCGTCATAGGTGGCGCCCGCGTAAGTGATCCGGCCCTTCATAGTCGAATCCTTGCAGACCATGGTCCACGTGACGGTGTCGCCATCCGTTTTCACGTCCTTCATGGTGCAGTCGGTTGCCGCCTTCTCCTTCGGCACATAATCCGTTTTGCTGAGGCAGGTTGTGAAGGTCTGGGGCTTGATCATGCCCGCCGGGACGCCCGTCATTTCAACCGTCGTGGTGATTTCCCAGAGGCCTTCCTGCATGTTGATGGACGGTGCCGAGGAGCTCGCCGGGGTGCCGGCCGACTTGGGCTTCTGCTCGCAACCCGTCAGGATCAACAGACATGCCATCAGTGCCGCCGCCATGATGAATCCCGCTTGTCGTTTCATATCGGACTCCTTTCTTTGCCGGATTCGACCGGCTGTCAAACGCTTTTCTGCAATCGATTAAGACATGGCTTCTGACGGCTCGGAGTATAGGGGGGCATTTTTTTCAAGTCAAGGGTTATTGCCATCGTCTCACTGCCATCGAAAGATCAGGATCGATGATCTCAAAATGTTTCCGAATCGGTTGTGCGCGACGGGATCGGATGTAAACCGGACCCGCCCGCGGGGAAGGCTTGATTTTTTGATGAAAGCAGGGCATGAGACGAATATCAAATCGAAAGGCGGGCAATATGGCAGAGGAGCGACTGGTGATCATCGGCGGAGACGCGGCGGGAATGAGCGCAGCCGCGCAGGCGAAAAGGCTCAAGCCCCGGCTGGACATCGTGGTCTTTGAGCAGGGGCCCCATACCTCCTACTCCGCCTGAAGCATCCCCTACTACGTCGGCAGGGTTGTCGACGATGTCTCCAAACTGGTGGCGGTCACGCCGGAGGTATTTCGCGACGAATACGGGATCGACGCCCGCGTCCTCCACAAGGTCACCGAAATCGACCCGAAAAATCGCCGTGTCCACGTCCGTGCGGCCGGGAAAAAAAGGGAGCGGTGGGAAGCCTTCGACCACCTGCTGATCGCAACGGGGGCGGTTCCCTTCTGCCCCGGCGTCCCTGGAGCGGACGCGCGGGGGATCTACGGCCTCCATTCTCTCCAGAGCGGCATTCGCGTGCGGCAGGCCATCGACCGGGAGATGCCGAAAACGGCGGTCGTGATCGGCGGCGGGTACATCGGCCTTGAAATGGCGGAAGCGCTGATCCTGAGGGGCCTCGATGTCTCGCTGGTGGAGCAGGCCGGCCAGGTCATGAACACGCTTGACCCCGACATGGGTTCGCTCGTGTCCGACGCCCTCATTCGGGTTGGCGTGAAGCTCTACCGGGGGGAGTCCTTTCAGGCCGTGGAGGTTTCCGAGGGCCGCGCCCGGGCCGTCGTGACGGACCGCCGGACCCTTCCCGCCGACATCGTCATCCTGGGGATGGGAGTCCGCCCCAACACGGAACTGGCCGAGCGGGCGGGGATCGCCCTCGGCGTCCGGAAGGCCATCCGCGTCAACGACAGAATGCAGACGAACGTACCGGACGTCTGGTCGGCCGGCGACTGCGCCGAAGCCTTTCACCTCGTGAGCCGCCGGCCCGTCCATATCGCCCTTGGCACCGTCGCCAGCAAGCAGGGCCGGGTGGCCGGGATCAACCTGGGCGGGGGGTACGCCGCATTTCCGGGCGTCGTGGGAACGGCCGTGAGCAAGATTTGCGATGTGGAGGTGGCCCGAACGGGGCTCCAGGAGCGGGAGATCGGCGACCTCGGGCTGGAGCATGTCGTCGGGCGGATCGAAAGCACGACGCGGGCCTCCTACTATCCCAATTCGGGAAAGATCACGGTGAAGGCGCTTGCCGAAAAGGGGACCGGAAGGCTTCTGGGGGCCCAGATCGTGGGCGTGGAAGGAGCGGCCAAGCGGATCGATGTCTTCGCCACGGCACTGCACGCCGGGTTTGACGTCGGCGGGATGATCCATCTCGATTTAAGTTATGCACCCCCCTATTCGAGCGTATGGGACCCGGTTCACCTGGCTGTCCGCCGGGCGGAGGCGGCCCTGCGAGGCCTTGCATAGATGATCCCCCCGTCCGCCCGTCGGTCGCCGCCTGTTAGATCCAATGAAGGAGACCTGAAAATGGCTTTGCCGTCTGCCGCACGTTTTCCGTCGGCTGCGCGTGGCGCGCGAAGGAACCCGGCAGATTGAGGATGCGTGTCGCCGTCGTTCATACGGCCGGCTCGTCCTGCCGCTGCGCGGAGTCGGTCGCGGCCGGGCTGCGGGCGCTTGGCCACGAGATGCGTTTCGTCGACTCCGAGGCGATCGAAGCGGAGGTTCGGGGCATCGCGGAGTGGTGCGATCTTGTGTTCGACCACACGGACACCTACCGCGGATCCGGGCTGATGCGGTCCTTTGTCAGGCTGCTGCTGGAGAGCCAGGGCGCGCGGATCGTCGGTTCCGGCGCCGGCGCCTGCATGCTTGCCGACAATAAGATCGCCGCCAGGACGCGGCTCGCGGATGCGGGCATTCCCGTTCCGCCGGGCATCGCGGTGACCTCGAGAAACCAGGAATGGCCGGAGTGGCTTCGGACCCCCGTCGTTTTGAAGCCGGCTTTCGAGCACATGAGCCGCGGGCTATGCCTTGCCGGCAATATGGCTGGAATCCGGGACGGCATTGCGGCGCTCCTGGATCGTTACGGGCAGCCGGTCCTTGCGGAAACCTACATACCTGGCCGTGAACTGGCCGTCTCGGTGCTGGAGGAAGACGATGGGCTGAACGTGCTGCCTCCGCTCGAGTGGCGGATGCAACCCGGTGAGCCGAACCTGCTTACCAAGGCGTTCAAGGAGTCCGAAGTCGAGGAAGGGCGGGAGGACGCGTCGCGGGCTTCGCTCCCGGCCGGTCTCGCGGCGGATCTCGAGGGATTTTCTCGCCTCGCCTTCCGCACGCTCGGGCTTCGGGATTACGCCCGGTTCGACGTGCGCCTGTCTCCCGGTGGGACTTTGTACTTTCTTGAAGCCAATACGACGCCCAGCTTCGAACCACAGGAAGCCTTGGCGCTCTCGGCGCGCTGGGCCGGAATGGACTACCCGGTCCTGGTGGCGGCGATGCTTTCCGCCGCCCAGCGGCGTTACGGCTGCGCACCTCTCATCCGGGAGGAAGAAAAAAAGCGCCTGATCCTGCCTGCCGGGCCGGTTGATCTGCGCATCTCCGCGGGGGTGCATCGGCCGCCGGCATCCACGCTCGAGTTGGCCGGGCTTCTGGATGTACGGGCCGGTGAGGACGCCCTCGACCTGGGCTGCGGGACGGGCATTCTCGCCATCGCGATGACAAAGCGTGGCGCCCGCCGCGTTGTCGCTGTGGACATCCGCTCCGAAGCCCTCGAGGCGACCCGAAGAAACGCGGCGGCAAACGGAGTCGCGGACCGGATCGAGATCCGTGCAGGGGCCTGGTACGAGGCCCTCAACGGATTGTCCCCGGAGGACGCGGGGCGGTTCGACGTGATTGCGGCCACTCCTCCCCAGACGGCGGGGCCCCGGCCCTTCGGTCCCCGGTACGGCGGGCCGGACGGATTGAAGCACCTGACGGCTGTTCTGGAGGGCGCTCCCTTCTTTCTGAAGCGGGCAGGCGGCAGGCTCTGGCTGATGGTCGTTTCCCTGGCCGATTCGTCGGAGCTTCTCTGCCGGCTACGCGGGCGCTTCCGCCATGTCGCGGTGGTCCGCGAGACGGAGCGGCCCTTCACAGGCAGTGAGTATGACGGCATGGAAGCCGGGCTGATGGATCATCTTCTGGAACTCCGTGCATCGGGGCGATCCGATTTCAGGGATGCGGGAGCAGGAAAATACGTCTTTCGAAACCTTTTTATCCGTGCAGGAGGGGTGAAGCGGCCGTGAAGATGCTGATTGTCAATGCCGACGACCTGGGGGCGGACGAAGCCCGGAATGCGGGAATCTTCGAAGCCGTGGAAGCGGGTGCCGTAACGGCGGTCAGCGTCCTTGTCAACGGGCCCGCCTTTCCGGACGCCCTCAGAAGGATCGCCGCGACGGCCGGCGGCGATGTTTCCTTCGGAATCCACCTGAACCTGACCGAGGGAATGCCCCTGACGCCGAATCCGGCCTGCCTCACCGATCCTGGCGGACGTTTCCCGGGCAAGGCGGAGGCTCACCGCCGTCTCATGATCGCGGGCGACCGTGAGCTGGAGGATGCCATTGGGCGGGAGTTTGCCGCCCAGGTCGGGGCGCTCCACGACGCCGGCGTCCCGGTCGATCACCTGGATGGTCACCAGCACATCCATGTTTTCCCGGCGGTGATTGAGGCAGCCATCCGCATCGCGGAGGCCTTCGGTATTCCCTGGATCCGGCTTCCCGAAGAGCCCGTGCCGGTCTTCTCGGACCGCGGCGGCCCGGTCGACAAGGCGGAAACATGGATGTTCAGTCGTCTGGCATTGGCCGCACGCAGCCGGATCCGCCGGTCCGCCCTGAGGACGACCGATCACTTCCGGGGCCTTTATTTGAAGGGGCGGCTCACGCCGGAAAGCCTCGAGGAAACCCTGAGCGCCTTGTCTTCCGGACTCACGGAACTGATGGTCCACCCCGGCCGTGCATCCGCCGAAGGCGGGCAGGGTCCCTTTTCCGCCTTTTCAAACCGGGACCGGGACCTGGAACTGGAGGCGCTCACAAACGCCCGGTTCCGGGAAACGCTGGTGCGGCACGGCATCCGGCTCACCTCCTATTCAAAGGAGGACGCTTGAAGACGCCCCTGCGCGTGGCGATCCTGACCCCGACGGCCCTTCCCGGCGTGACCGGAAATGCCGTAACGGCCGAGCGGTGGCGCAGGCATCTGTCGCAGAAAGGCGCCGCCGTCCTGGTGATCGAAACCGCTTCAGCGGATCCGCGGCAACTCGTCGCGGAGCTGGACGATTTTCACCCCCATCTCATCCATGCCCATCATGTGACCCGCGCGGGCGCCCTGATTCTCCATCCCGACGTGGCGAAAAAATATAGTGGTCTGCCCTTCGTCGTCTCTCCTGCCGGGACGGACATCTATCTCTGTGGTGAGGGCGGGGCGGGGCGGGAAAAGGTGGAAAGCGCCTGCGCCCGGGCCCGCTTCATTGTTTCCCAGAACCCGGCGACCACCCGCTGCCTGCAGGATCTTCTGCCGGGTCTGCGGGAAAGGATCGTTCATGCGCCCAAGTCTTTTTCCTGGCTGGGTACCGAAGCCTTTGACCTGCGGACCGCGGCGGACTGCCGGGAGGGAGATGTTCTGTTCTTCATGCCGGCGGGCGTCCGCCCCGTGAAGGGCAACCTGGAATGCCTTCTGGCGATGGCGGCGGCGCACGAAGCCGCACCCGGCATCCGGGCCGTCTTCGCGGGGCCGGATCTCGACGTTGATTATTCTGAACGCTTTGCGGAAAGGATCACCCGCTCGCAGGTCTTCGCAAACTGGATTCCCCGCATTCCGCCGGAGGCCATGCGTTCCGCCTACGAAGGCGCGGATGTGGTCCTGAACCATTCGGTTTCGGAGGGGCTTTCCAACTCACTACTGGAATCCATCGCGGCGGGGCGGCCGATCCTGGCTTCCGACATTCCGGGCAACCGCTGGCTGGCGCGGGACGAAGAGGGCACCGGCCCCTGCGGATGTCTTTTCAATCCGGGCGACCGGACGGATTTCATTCAAAAGGCATTGCGTCTTGCCGGTGATCGGAAGCTTCGAGAATCGCTGGCCGCGGGGAGCCGCCGAAGGGCGGCAAATTGGCCGGACCCCGCCGAGGAAGCGCAGGCCCTGATCGAGATTTACGAAGCGGCGCTCGAGGGAAGGGGGCGCATCGAGAGGGTGAGTGCTCCGCTTTCGGACGCCCCCCTCTGAGATTTTCGCAGTTTCCGTTCTTTCTTTTCGGAAAATGTGATAGGAGAGAAGCCATGGATAAGATTTGCTTGGGCATCAGCACCTGCCTGTTGGGAGAGAACGTCCGCTACAACGGCGGACATGCGCTGGACCGATTCCTGCGCGACACCCTGGGCCGGTACGTCGAGTACGTACCTGTTTGCCCCGAGGTGGAATGCGGGTTCGGCATTCCACGGGATACGCTCCGGCTCGTCGGCGACCCGCAGCGCCCCCGGCTGGTGACGGGCCGCACCGGCGTCGACCACACGGAGCGGATGGAGTCGTGGGCGCGCGGGCGCGTGGCCGAGCTGGAAAAGGAGGGCCTCTGCGGTTTCGTCTTCAAAAGCGATTCCCCGTCGAGCGGCATGGAGCGCGTGAAGGTGTACGACGACAAGGGCATGCCCAGGAAAATCGGCGTGGGCGTGTTTGCCCGGATCTTCATGGAGCGTTTCCCGATGACGCCCGTCGAGGAGGAGGGGCGGCTGCACGATCCGGTCCTGCGGGAGAATTTTATCGAACGGATCTTCACCTGCCGGCGCTACTGCGAGGCCATGGGGCAGAAAAGGCGCATCGGCGCCCTCGTCGATTTCCACAGCCGGAACAAGCTTCTGCTCATGGCGCACAGCCCCAAACACCTCAAGCAGATGGGTGAGATCGTGGCCCGCGCGGGGGACCTCTCTTCGGCGCAGCGCATCGACCGGTACGAGCAGCTCCTCATGGAGGCCATGGCGGTCAAGCCGACGCCGGCGAAGCACGTCAATGTCCTGCACCACATGATGGGCTACTTCAAGAAGGACCTATCGGCCGCCGAGAAGCAGGAGCTCCTGGAAGTCATCGACGCATACCGGCGGGAGCTTGTCCCGCTGATCGTGCCGGTCACGCTCATGAACCATTACGTGCGGAAGTACGACGAGCCCTACCTGAAGGAGCAGGTCTATCTCCATCCCCACCCGCTGGAGCTCCGGCTCCGCAACCACGCCTGACACCCGCCGGCGATCCCGATTCGGGCGCGGTCTCTTCGGTCTGCGGGAATCGCCGCTCAATCCGCTCTCCACAAGGTTTTGAAGCGCCCGCGTCGACTTTCAGGTGCAGCAGGGGGATGCCGAGGCGCTTCCGCCGAGTCTCTCCGAAGAGGCGCTTCTGTTCCCGTGCCGTCGGCTCCCCCCGCTTCCCGGAGCCCCCCTCCTCGATCCCGTGCGACGCGCCGAGGTGGAGGCTGTGCTTGCCGTACCTGGCGCCGATTTCATCCGCAACCCGGTAGAGATCGCCCACCCGCTCCGCCCGAACGGCGTCTTCGAAGAGGCCGTACTGGATGTTCCCGTGCTCCACGAGTTCCATGAGCACGACGCCCGTCGCCCGGTAAAGCTCCCGCGGGCGGTACATGTCGCCAAAGAGGCCGCGCATTTCGGCCGACAGCTCCATCGGGTAGACGGAGGGCCGGCTCAGCCGGATCTCCCGGGCGGCATAACGGAAGTCGTTTCCCTTCAGAAAGGCCCCGATCCGCCAGGCGGCGAGGCGGTAGCGCCTGGCCTTGATGCAGGCCGACTCCAGGTTCCGCATCAGGTGAGCGAAAAGGTAGTCTGCGTCGCTGCTGGGGGGCGAAAAGGTCTTCGTCTTGCTGATGGAGGCGTAGGCGCTCTTCTCCTCCGGGCAGACGGGATAGACCGA
>JAXDBM010000092.1:0-15575 GCA_034678725.1 Syntrophales bacterium
GTCATGAAACCATTAACCATAGCCGATGCGTCAACGATTGTTCTGGGATTGCAGGATGAGATTCGTCGTTCAGAAGAATCACGGTACGACCACCGTCTCCATGGCGTATTGCTGGTGGCGCAGGGGATGAGCTGCCCCCAGGTCAGCCGTCTTTTGGGGGACTCGCCGCGAACGGTGGAATACTGGGTGCGCCGCTTCGAAGAAAGAGGCTTGGCCGGCCTGGTGGAAGGAGAGCGTTCCGGCCGACCCCGGCGTCTGAATGATGCGCAATTGGAGGAACTCGAGTCTGTGCTGCGGCAGCCGCCGGAAGCTGCGGGGATCGCGAGCGGTCTTTGGGATGGCAAAGGTTTGGCCGCCTTCATCAAGAAGCAGTATGGAGTGACATTGGGGGTTCGCCAGTGCCAATACATGTTTAGAGCCTTTGGCTTTCGACGGCGCAAGCCACGTCCGCTGATTGCCCGGGCCGAGCCGGAACTCCAGGAGGCATATAAAAAAACTCCGAGGGTTCGCAGCCGATCCCGCAATCGATCTGTGGTCGACGGATGAAGTTCATTTTCAGCAACATGGATCGCGATGTCTGATGTGGGTTCCCCCGGAGGAAAAGGACCCCGTCCTGTTGCATCATCCCCCGCGCAAGAGGGTGGGCTATTTCGGAGCTGTCCGTTTGCGCGATGGGAAACTGGTTTGCCAAAGAGAGGAGGAGAAGTTTAACGCCATGACGTTCCATCGGTTTCTCAAGCGTCTCCGGTAGGCCAGTTCTCGAAGCGGGCGGCGCGTCGTTGTGATTGCAGACAATGCCAGGTACCATCATGCCAAGCTCCATGCCGATTGGAGAAACAACTAAGCGCCCCGCTTCGTATTGGATGTTCTGCCTCCGTACTGCCCTGATCTGAATCCGATTGAGCGGTTATGGAAATTGGCTCGAAAACTCTGGCTGCACGACCGATATTTCCCGACGCTCGACGATGTGGTTCGGTCCGTGGAGTCCAAATTCGCCGAATGGGCATCAGGCAGAAAAGTTGTACCCAAATTATGTGCAATTACTCGATGCATTGCGTGTCGCTGTCTCTCCGTTGCCGGTGTGCCGGTATCTTCTGTGTAAAGTACAGGGAAACAGCCGTGAGGCAGGCGCCGATGATGAAGGGCAGTTTCCAGTTCAGCAACCACAGGCTGCCCCCGATCAGCGGAATGACCACTGCCGAAATGTGATTGATTGTGAATCCGACGGCCGTACTCTGCGCGAGATCTCCGGCGTCGGCCGTTTTCTGAAGGTACGTGTTCAACCCAATGGAAAAGTTGAAGAAGATGCTGTCCAGCACATACAGGATGACCGCAACCCAGACGCTTTCGATGAACGCGTACCCCAAAAACAGGACAAAAAGACTGGCGCTCTCGAGCGAGAGGACCACACGTTCGCCGTACCGGTTGATCGCCCTGGAGATGTATCGGTTGGTCAGGAACGTGAGCGCATAATTCAGGACATAAATGCCGGCAATGGTGCTGACGGCCAAACGGTATTTTTCGACCAGAAGAAAGATTGCGAAGACGGTGAAAATCTGCCGCCGGGCGCCGCTCAGAAAGTTCAGTGTGTAGTAAAGCCAGTATTTCCGTCGCAGGACGAGCCTGTTCTGCTGGCGGACACCCTCCCCGGTTGCCGGATTCTTCGAGAGCATATAGATTCCCGCGGATGCAATGAAGATGCCCAGCAGGAGAAAGTTGACGCGATAGGGCAGCAGGAAAGACAGCATCCAGACGATGGCTCCGACCCCGATATTGGCCAGTGCCCCGTATCCCCGCAGACGCGCGAAGACGATCGGGGCGTCTATCTTGTCGAAGTACTGCACCGTGAGCGATTTGTTGGTGGTTTCAAAATAGTGAAAACCGATGGACATGATGACCGTCGTCATCAGCAGGCCGGGGAAAGTGGTAAAAAAGCCGGTTGCCCCGATCCCAATCCCGAGGAGAACGACGGACCAGGCCGAGAGGCGGTGCTCTTTCATGATGATCAGCAAATAAATGACCATGAAAGTGAGAAAGCCGGGAATTTCACGGGCGGCCTGCGCAACGCCGATCTGGAAGCCATTTACGCCCACGACTTCCTTGGCGAAGTTCGTGAACAGGGCCATCCATCCCTGCAAGCCGGCGCTTGCGCAGATCACCAGCACCATGAGGTATGCGTACATCGGTTTGTTCTTCAGTCCGTCCATCTTCTTCCAGCATCCATCGTTCGTTCGTGAGGGAAATCTTTTTAATCCGCGCCGGGAACCGATGGCGATACTGAGCAAATCGGCGCTTCTTGTCAATTCAATATCTGCGAACCCGCCGCAGTCACGACAGCGATGGGCATGGGCGCCGTGCTTTGAAGCAGGCAGGATCGGCCGTGAGCCGAATGCGGTGGAATGGATTAACAGTTTGTCGGGTGAGCCGAATGTGAAACGGCTGCCGGGCGGGCAAACAAGGCAGGTCGGCCTGAAGGTCGGGAAGGGTTGAAGGAGGGCGCCGCTTGACCTTCTCTCTCCGGACTCAATCCCCCGTCGGAGAGATCCGGAATTCGACCACGGTGTCGTTCTCCGCGAGGCATCGGGACAGGCGCCGCACGTTCTCCTCCTTTCGGGTCTTGACGATCATCTCGTACTCGTAAAACTTCCGGTCATGGGTGACCGCGTGCGCGAGGTTCGAAACGCCGAAGCCGTTTTCGTGCATCAGGGCCCGGACCTGTGGTTCCGTCAGCGCCCGCTCCCGGGGAAAACGGATGAAGGCCTGAACGTAAACGAGCATGGGGAGCCGTTCTTCCACGAAACGATAGAGGGTCAGGGTGCTCAGGGTCAGAACCGTCACGACCGTGAGCGCGCTGTAAAAGCCCACCCCGGCCAGGATGCCGATGGCCGCCGTGATCCAGATCGATGCCGCGGTCGTGAGTCCGCGAATGGAAGCCCCCTCCTTCATGATCACGCCGGCGCCCAGAAATCCGATGCCCGTCATGATCCCCTGCGCCATGCGGGTGGGATCAACCCGCACCGTTTCGACCATCGCCGCGGAAAACCAGTCCCGCTGGTATATGGTCACGAGCATCAGCAGACTCGATGCCATGCAGACCAGGGTGTGGGTTCGAAATCCTGCCGGCCGGCCGTAGTAGCTTCTCTCGAGGCCGATCAGTCCCCCAGCCACCATGGCGACAACGATATGGACGAGAATGTCAACAGTTTCCTTATTCATGGCTGACTCCACATCTCATGCCCCGGAGATCGGCGATCTCCCGGAGGAACCGTGTTTGTTCAATTTCCGGGGCGCTTTCCGTCTTTGCGACGGCTTTTTTCCGCGTGCGCTTTGCTCCCCGCCCCGGGAGGGTGAACCCTCCTTTCCGAGGCGCCTGTCCCAATATGCAGGGGTCCGCCGGAGATCGAGGATCCCGTACTCCACCCGTCCGGCCAGAGCGCCGATATGGACGCGGAACATTTCCTGCAGACACTCGGGAATGTGTTCCTGCCTCGTCCGGTGCACGCGGATACATTCCACGCAGTTTCCGTGGCGATGGCAGCGAACCTGGGTGCAGGGGCAATCGTCGACCTGCACGGGCAGCCGGTCCGGAACCGGCGGTCTTTTTGCGCTTCGCTTCATGTCACCCTCCTCAGACGATTCCTTTCCGGCATCCCGGCGCTCGACCCTCTTTTCAGCCACGGGCGGAATCAAGAAATCAAGCTTTTGCATTGTAGAAGATTCTTCTTCGAAGAACAATCTTTTTCGCTGTTCATTTCGCTGGTTGCTTTACTTTCGGGATGTCCTTGGCTACAATGTTCATCCACTCTGCAGGTCAAGGATGCGAATGCGGTGAACCGCTGGTTTGGAACGCTTCAACAAGCGCTGGACAAGGAAGGAATCTTTAAGGACCGGGAAAAGGCGCTTCTGGTCCCCGTCCAGCATTATGCCGAGTCTCTGGGGGAACTCCGTGCGGCCTTGCTGAACTGGTCCCGGACATGCATGTCGGCAAATGGGCGAATCCATGTCTATGTGGACGGCGCTGCAAAGAAATGCTCCGAAGGGCCGACGCGGGACATCGACAGGGAATTTCGCGGTCTGCTCGGCGAAGCGGGCATTTCCTGTAACTGGATCGACCTATCCGCGGCACTGTCTGTAATCCCCGGGGACATCCATGCCTCTCACGATTGCCTGGAGCGGGTCCGGGGCGCGGTCCGTGAGAGAAAGGGTGATGCCGCCGTCGTTCTTGGTTCCGGAAGCATCACCGACCTGGTGAAGCATGCGCTCCGGATGGAAGACATCGCTGTTCCGTTCGTGTCCATTCCAACGGCGCTGACGGTTACCGCCTTTACCTCGGCGTTCGCCGTCATTGACTTCCACGGGGCGAAGCGCACCCTTCCCTCAAGGCCGGTATCGGCCGCTTTCTGGGTAAAGCCCTTTCTGGAATGCGCTCCGATCCGCATGTCCCGGGCAGGGTACGGGGACTTGCTGGCGCGCTTCGTCGCTTACGGCGACTGGCTGTTGGGCTACCGCCTGGAGGTGATGGAGCGGTACGATGAATCGGCCTTCCGCCTCATGGAACCTTTCGCGGAGGGGATCCGGCGTGCGGCGGACGGGTTCGAGGAATCTCCCCTGCCGCCGGAAACGACGGCCTGCACAGCCGCCGCGCTGGCCATGGCCGGAATCTCCATGTCCACGGCGGGGGAGACCACACCGCTTTCCGGCTTCGAACATGTCATCAGCCACGGCCTCGACTTCCTCAGGCTGGCCTCGGGCCGGGATCTTGTCTTTCACGGGGAGCAGGTTGCGCTGGGCTCGCTCGTAAGCGCCCGGACCATCGACCGGCTGCTGGGGCTGGATAGTCTCAGGGATATCGCCTGGCGGGATGCGGACGTGGGGCGGTCCCTGGCGGTCCTGGGAGGGCGCATGGCAGGCGCTCCCCTTCCGCCGGGCGAGGACTCATCCTTCAAGGATCCACGCCGGGAGAAACTGGAGGCGGCCCGGGCGGAATTTTCATCGGAATACCGGCAAAAGTGTGCGCGCTGGGCTGCTGCCCGGTCCCGGATCGCATCCTTTGCTGAGTCCTGGGTCGACGTCCGGCGGGAATTGGCCCGGCTGACATTGCGGGCCGGCGAACTGGAACCACTGGTGAAAAAGGCGGGACTGCCCTGCCGTCCGGAGGATACGAACCCGCCGACCGCGGAAGATGAATTGCGCTGGGCCGTGTCCTTCTCCCCCTTCATCCGTTCCCGCATGAACCTCTCCGACCTGCTCTTCTGGATGGGGAGGGAAGATCTCGCCGTCTTGCCTTGACAAAACGGCCTTTTTTTTCATATAGACAAGCCGGAAAAGTGGGGCGTCGGCAACGGGTCCCTCTATCCGCCGGCCGAAGATCGTCAAAATCATTAATCGGTAAAATACGGAAAGTGAGGAACGGGAAAACATGAAAGGCATGCATTCGAAATGGGCGGCACTGACGGCGGGCATGATCCTGATGACGGCCGTGTTCACGGGTTCGGCCTTTGGCGCGGAGCCGGTCAAGGGCAAGGTCATGATTTACAGTTCGATCTATCTGCACATCATCGAGCAGCTCAAGCCGGTGTTGAAGCAGAAATTTCCCGACCTGGACGTGCAGTGGTTTTATGGGGGCTCCGAAAAGGTGATCGCGAAGCTCGTGGCGGAGTTCGAGCAGGGCACGAGCAAGGCGGACCTGATCATGATCGCCGATCCCGCCTACTACAACACCCTCAAACGCGGCGGGAAGCTCCTGCAGTACAAGTCGCCCAACGCGAAGCATGTCCTGCCGGCCTGGCTCGACAAGGAGGGTTATTATTCCGGCGTGCGGATCAACGTCATCGGCATCGCCTACAACAAGAATCTCGTGGCAGCCAAGGACCTCCCCAAGACGTGGTGGGATCTGGCCGACCCGAAATGGCGCGGGAAAGTGGGCATGCCGAATCCGCTGCTGTCCGGCACCGCCTTTGCGGGAACGGCGGGGCTCGTACGTTCGCCCAAGCACGGCTGGCCCTTCTTCGAAGCCCTTCGGAAAAACCGGATTGCCTGCGAGCCCGGAAACGGCGCCGTGGAGACAAAACTCCTCTCCGGACAGCTCGCCGTGGCGATGCTGCTTGAGGAAAATGTCCTGAAGGCCATGGGGGAGAAAAAGCCGCTCGGATTCGTCTATCCCTCCGACGGACCCGTGGTGAACCCTTCCGGCATCGCGATCATGAAGACCACCCAGAATGCCCTTGCGGCAAAGGCCGTCTATGACTTCTTCCTCTCCAAGGACGGACAGAAGGCGATCCTCAACGGCTGGATGCACTCGGTCCGGCCGGACATGCCCGCACCGCCCAATGCCATCATGAAGATCGGCGAGATCAGCAAATTCGCCCTTCCCATGGACTGGGAAGCCATCAGCCGGGAGCCGGAGAAGGTCAAGGAAAAGTTCGACCAGACCGTTCTCCGCTAAGTCAACGGTTCCTTCCCCCGCCGGCCCGGCCAAACGCGGGCCGGCGGAAATTACCCCCTGCGGAGCGGTGCGTTTCATGGGCTCGATCGGGAGAATCTTCAGCGCGCGCAATCTCGTTATCGGCACCGCCCTTCTGTTTCTGGTCGTATTCGTTCTTCTCCCCCTGGTCCTTCTTGTTCTGAGGAGCTTTCTGGGCACGGAAGGGGAGATCAGTCTCCAGAACTACATCGCTGTCTACGGCAAGGAACGCAACTGGGATGCAGTGGTGACGACCCTCCTGGTGTGCGGCCTCACCATGTTCTTCTCCATGATTTCTGCCACGGGGCTTGCCTGGCTGGTGGTGCGCAGCAACCTGCCTTACAGGCGCCTGTTCCGCTCCCTCTTTTTCATCCCGTACGTGATCCCGCCCTATGTGGGGGCGATCGCGTGGATTCTGCTGCTCACCCCGGGCGTGGGATACGTCAACAAGATGCTCGTGTCGTATTTCGGCGCCGCCGCGCCCGGCCCCTTTGACATCTACACCGTACCCGGCCTGGTCTGGGTCATGACCCTGTTTTACTACCCGCTGGCCTTCCTCAATGTGGCAAGCGCCCTGGAGCAGATGGACAATACCCTGGAGGAGGCCGCCCGCATCAGCGGCGCCTCTCCCCTGCGCGTATTCTGGGATGTCACGCTTCCACTGGTTTCCCCGAGCTTTTTCGCGGGAGGGCTCCTGGTCTTTGCCGCCTCCGCCTCCGCCTTCGGGGTTCCCGCCATGATCGGAATGCCGAGCCGCATCTACGTTCTTTCCACGCAGGTCATCCAGTATGTCTATATGGGGACAACCTCGGGGATGCGGGAGGCGACGGCCCTGTCCGTCGTTCTCATGGTCATCGCCGTCGTCACAATGGCCATCGGGAACCGCCTGCTGAGCCGGAAACGGTACACCCTGGTAGGGGGGAAAAGCGCCCGCGTCCTGCCCGTGTCGCTGGGCCGGTTCAAGATGCCGGCCCTCATTCTGTCGGGTCTGCTGGGCATCCTGCTGGTCATCCTGCCCATCGGGGCCATCGTGGTGACTTCCTTCATCCGGATCTTCGGGGAGCCGATTACCCTGGAGAACCTGAGCCTGGAGCACTACGGTTACATTCTGACCTTCAAGACGGCCCTGGAGGCGTTCTGGAACAGCTTTTTCCTGGGCATCGTGGCGGCGACCCTGGCGCTGCTGGTGGCCAGTCTCATCGCCTATTACCGGGTGAAGGTGAAGAGCCCTCTGGCCCGTGCGGCGGACCTCATCGCGACCGTTCCCTACGCGACGCCGGGCACGGTCATCGCGCTCGCCCTGATCATCGCCTTCTCGGGCAAATACGGGCTCAACCTGTACAATACCTTCGCAATCCTGATTGTGGCCTACATCGTGAAGTACCTGGCTTTCTCCGTCCGCACGGTGTGCGCTTCCCTGGAGCAGATCGATCTTTCGCTGGAGGAAGCGGCGCAGATCTCGGGCGCCCGGTGGCTGGAGAGCTTCCGCGACATCATCCTGCCGCTGGTGCGGCCGGGCCTGATTGCCGCCTGGTTTCTCGTTTTCATGACCACCTTCTACGAACTGACAATGACCATCCTGCTCTATGGGCCCGGGACGCACAATCTGGGTGTGATCCTCTACGAGATGCAGACCTATTCGAACCAGCAGGCGGCCTCCGTTCTGGCCGTGCTGATTCTGGTCGTGGTCCTGTTCGGGAACCTGCTGGTGTCGAAAATCACGAAGGGGAAGATCGCGATCTGACGATTGGTGGCGGAAAGGACCAAGGTGAATCATGGCGGACGTGAGACTGGAAAACGTATCGAAACGGTTCGGCGATGTGGAGGCCGTGGCGGCATTCAGCGAAACGATTCGTGAAGGTGAGTTTGTTTCGCTCCTCGGGCCTTCGGGCTGCGGGAAAACGACAACCCTGCGGATCATCGCCGGTTTCGAACGGGCCACGACGGGGCGGGTGTTCATCGGCAACGATCTGGTGAGCTGCGCGGATACGAAAACCTATATTCCTCCGGAAGAGCGCAATATCGGGATGGTTTTTCAGTCCTACGCCGTATGGCCTCACATGAACGTCTTCGACAATGTCGCCTATCCCCTGAAAGTGCGACGCGCCCCCAAAAAAACGATCCGGGAGAAGGTGGATCACGTTCTGGATCTGGTGCATCTGGAAGGTCTGGAGAAGCGCCTCCCCAGCCAGCTTTCCGGCGGGCAGCAGCAGCGTGTGGCCCTGGCGCGCGCTCTGGTGGCGGAACCTTCCCTTCTCTTGCTGGACGAACCGCTGTCCAACCTCGATGCCAAGCTTCGCGAGAGCATGCGCTTCGAGATCAAGGATGTGCAGCGCCGACTGGGAATCACCGTCATTTATGTCACCCACGACCAGGCGGAGTCCATGGTCATGTCCGACCGGATCGTCGTCATGGACAAGGGATATGTTCAGCAGACGGGCCGTCCGAAGGAGATCTACGAATTCCCCGCCAACCGGTTTGTGGCGGATTTTATCGGTCTCATCAATTTTCTGGTGGGAACCCTGATTGCCGTGGAGAACGCCGAGGGGATCGTCGCCCTGAAGGATGTCCCGGGCCCCGTTCACCTCAGGGGACGTCTCCATGCGGAAATGAAGACGGGCGCACAGGTCGTGCTGGCAGTGCGCCCCGAGTCCATTGCGGTTTCGGGCCGACCGGCGCCGGGTGCGATTCCCGGGCGCCTGATCCGCAAGATCTACCTGGGGAATGAAATGGATTACCGCGTTGCTCTGGGTCCCTTCGAAATCAGGGCCTCGGGTCCCGCCACCGCGGACGAGCTGACCGAGGAAAGCCGCGTGTGGATGTCCTTCACCCGGGTCGTGGCAATGCCGTTTTGACAAGCCGTTCCACCGCCGCAATTCCGTGGGCCGCATCGCGCCTGGCTGATCCGTTTCCTGATCGAGCAGAGAGTGCATTCAGGCAATGCGGGATGGTGGAAAGACAACTCCTGCAGAAGGATTCCGGAAGATGAACTTTTTATCATCATTGAATATGAACACGCGCCGATGCTTTCTCAAGACTTTCGCGGCTGCGGCCGCTGCGCTGTGCCTTTCGGCCTCCCTGCCGCGCAAAAGCCGGGCATCTGATCCTGTCCTGAAAACGCGCAATCCGAAACGGGCGCTGGTCTTGTGGTACAGCCAGACGGGCCAGACGCGCCGGTATGCCAGGCTGATCGGCTGCATCCTGAAAGAGAAGGGCCTGACGGTGGCGGTGCGCAACATGCAGGAATTCGATAAAAATCTGCTGCCCGATTATGATCTGGTTGTCATGGGAACGCCGGTATTTTATTACGATACGCCCTCCAACATCCGCGATTGGCTGGAAACGATTCCTCCGATCACGGGAACGCCGGTAGCCGCCTTCGTTTCCTTCGGCGGCCCGGAGGGCAATCAGCATAACGCATCGACGCACATTCTCAAATTATTGGCGGACAAGGGCGGAGTGCCTGTCGGAAGGGACGCCTTCCGGAATGTCGCATCCTATCCAACACCCAACTGGAACAACGCGAAGCAGATTTCAGGCCGGCATCTTCCCGATGCGGCAACCTTTGCCCGGGTGAGGGGTTTTGCGGCGGACATTCTGGAAAAAATTGTTCATGGCAAAACGATTTCCCCCGGTTATGAAATCGCCATGCGGGAAGGACTGCGTTGGCTGCCCCTGGTCTGGCTAAACAAAAAGATGATCAGCAAACACACGGTGGATGCAGACAAATGTATCGGTTGCCAAACCTGTGTGAGAAAATGCCCGACCAGAGCCATCAACCCCTCCCGACAGGCAGTCGATCGGGACCGGTGCCTGGCCTGCTTCGGCTGTTTGAACAATTGCCCTGTTGATGCCGTCGTGATGGAGTACAGAAGCGAGCGCCTGTACGGTTTCCCGGAATACCTGAGGCGCAACAAAATAATCATCCTGGAGCCGCCGGAATTTAAGACCTGTGAATTGTCATGATTTGGAGAGCCATGAAAAGCTGCTTTGCCCCGCGGAAGGGAGCCGTTGTCATCCTTCGGCGTCAACGTTATGATGGGGGTATACGGGGTGGCGGGGTCGTGCGGTGTCAATGTTTCCGGACGGATCCGACCCGGACTGCGAAAAGCAGGCAGCGGCTTTCGGCTGGCGTCAGCCTGCTCTTCTTTCTGGGCCTCGCTTTGGCGGGGACGGCCGCCCCGCAATCCATCCGGAACTCTCCATGGACGGAGTTGCTGCAGGGGCGGGCCGTTGCCATTATCCGGCATGCCATCGCTCCGGGCGTTGGAGATCCCACCGGGTTCCATGTCGAAGATTGCACGACGCAAAGGAATCTTTCCGATGAGGGGAGGGCCCAGGCTCGCCGCATCGGGTCATACTTCCGGCAGAAGGGGATTCGAAAAGCATCCGTCTATTCGAGCCAGTGGTGCCGCTGTCTGGAAACGGCAAAACTGATCGATCTCGGCAAGGTTTCAGTGTTTCCGGCTCTGAACTCGTTCTTTCGGGATGGCGCGACGGAGCAGGCACAAACCCTGGAAGTGAAGAGGATGATCCGGGCGCTTCCCGCCGGAAGTCCCACAATTCTGATCACCCATCAGGTGAACATCACCGCCCTGACGGGTGTCTACCCCTCTTCGGGTGAAATTATTATTTTTCGCCTCGAGGAAGGAGGGCAGGGCAGCGTGCTCGGACGATTCAAACCCTGAAGCAGGGTTTCAGCAACGATCCTGTTCACCCCATCCTCCATAACGAACTTTGAGCCATGAATCGGGCATTGATCTGAATTGTTCCGTTTCTTCCGGGAATTGTCCTGAGTTCCTCCCCGCTTTCGGCAGGTCAAACCGGTGAAAGATGGAAAGCGCTGGCACATGGCGTTGAATACGGCGTCTTTCCGGTGATGCCCCTGCTCGACATCGAAGATAGGGCCATCCATGTTGTCCGGATCGATGCCGCGAAGGCCAGACTGAAGCTGCTGCTTGCATCGGAACACGGGAGCCGTTCCCGCACGACCGCCCGGTGGTGCAAGGAATTCAATCTGGTCTCCGCAATCAATGCCGGCATGTATCACAAGGATCTGGTGACGAATGTAGGCTATCTTCGGAACGGCCTGCATATTCAGAATCGCCGTTGGAACAGCAGATAAAATCCGTTCTCGCCTTTGAGCCGAAGAAGGCGGGTATTCCGCCCGCAATCATGGTTGATCGGGATCAACCCGGAGCAAGAGGCAGTCTATCAGACTATCGCGCGGTTGTTCAAAATCTCTCTGGCCGGGGGGTGCTTTATTTTCGCGATGGGTTGCGACGGCATACGCTGGCGAGCCATGGAGATTCCGGATCGTTTCAAGCTGCCAACCGATGGTTTCAACGATCACAGGAGGTTTATATCGTGTCTGCCATATGGGCTGAAATTACAATCATCTTGTTCCTTGTTTTTTTGAACGGCATCTTTGCAATGTCTGAAATTGCAGTTGTCTCCTCCCGAAAGGCCCGGCTGCAGCAATGGGTCAACGAAGGAAGTGCCAAAGCAGGTGTCGCCCTGGAGCTCGCAAACGAACCCGGTTCCTTTCTTTCTACCATTCAGATCGGAATCACACTGATTGGAATACTGGCTGGCGCCTATGGTGGTGCGACCCTTGCCTCGCAATTGGCATTGTACCTGGGAAGAATCCCCGTGCTCGCTCCGTATCGTGAAACCGTCAGCATCGGGTTTGTAGTCATTGCGATCACTTACCTCTCCCTGATTGTCGGGGAATTGGCGCCAAAGCGAATTGCACTGAACAATCCGGAGCGTATCGCCACAATGGTGGCCAAGCCAATGCGGGCACTGGCCAGAATGACCTTGCCGGTGGTTCATTTATTGAATGTTTCGACCAATGCGGTCTTTTCGATTCTTCGCATCAAACCGTCGGAGCAACCACCAGTTACCGAAGAGGAAGTCAAAATCCTGATTGATCAGGGCACCCAGAGTGGTGTTTTTGAGAAAAGGGAACAGGATATGGTGGAGCGGATATTCCGCCTCACTGACCGGAAAGTCAATTCCATCATGACAGCCCGGCCGGACATGATATCCCTGGATCTCGATGATTCTCCGGAAATCAACTGGCAAAAAATATCCGAGAGCCGGCATTCCAACTTTCCCGTGTACCAGACAACCGAAGACAACATTGTGGGCGTTGCATCTCTAAAAACCCTGTGGGCGGTAATGTCGTCCGGTCAGCAACCCGATCTAAAGAACTCCCTGATAAAGCCCTTGTTCGTCCCGGAACATTTTCCAGCGCTTAATCTCTTGGAACTTCTGAGGCAGTCCGGCAGGCATGTGGCGCTTGTTGTTGACGAATATGGGGCGATCCAGGGCATCGTAACACCTCAGGATGTCTTCAAGTCGATGGTCGGCGATCTGGCAACCGCACATTCCCTCGATCAATCCCAAGCTGTGCGAAGGGAAGATGGATCCTGGCTCCTGGATGGCAGCATCCCGTTCGATGAATTCAAGGATATTTTTCACGTCAGTCATGTCCCGGAAGAGGAGGAAGGGCAATTCAATACGCTGGGCGGCTTTGTCATGATGCATTTAGGTCGTGTACCGAACGTCGCTGATCGCTTTGAATGGACCGGGCTGCGGTTTGAGGTGATGGATATGGACGAGCGCAGGGTGGATAAGGTTCTGGTCACACCAATCGAAGAAGAATCGGAATGAAATTGGAATGGCCCATCATCTGAAATTCTCAGGTGAACAATCATGACAGGCAGTTATGGAAAATTTCCCGAAAAGAAATCAGGGATGTTTCTCTTTCTTCCTGATGATCATCCGCCATTTTCACTTCGAGCAGTCCTTTCCGCAATCCTCGCCTTCCCACACATATTGAATGTGCGTCTTTGCAGGTGGATACCTAACCAGTAAAGATCGTTTGACTTCGAACATCACCCGCATATTGCCGATTGAAATCTGCTGCGCAAGAGCGCAAACCGCCCATCTCGCTTTCATGGGATGTTGTCTGTTCCCCTTGCCTTGTCCAACCATCTTGCAGTATCATGAACCATCCTTGGGACGGGGTTGTGCCATGAAGAGTGTCAGGATCGGCTCGGGAGCGGGTTATGCGGGAGACCGGATCGAGCCTGCCGTCGCGCTGGCGGATCGGGGCGATATCCCTTATGGAAGGATTTCAATCAGCCGCTGACTTGTTTGACCATTTCTGATTGGATTGTGAGTCCCCTTCCGGCCGCCTTCGAAAGTCAAGAAATTATTTGACGGTGCACTTGAGTGCTGGAAATGGGCGTCTACCCGTCCTGGAGCAGCAGCATCAGGATGCCCGGGAGCCCCGACCCGCCCTTGGCGGTGTAGGGATGACAGGCCGAAAACTCGGACGTGTTGCCGTCCGGGTCCGTCGCCGTGGACGTGACAACGCCGGAGCCGGTCAGCCGGGCATTCAACGTCGCCTGGAATGACGCATTCCCGCCGGAGTCGGTCGTGGCCTGGGTGCTTCCCAGATACTGCTCTCCCTGGCCGTAACCGCTCGGATCACAGGACCCGCCGGCGAAAAAGTCCAGATGGTAGGTTTTGCCGGGAATGCTGTTCAGAGTCCCGCTGACCCGCGTCTGCCCGCCGTTTGCCTGCACGCCTGTCAGCACCGGGAAGTTTTGCAGCTCGTTGGGGCCGGTGTCCGGATCGCCGGGGTCGTTGGGCGTCACACCGTTGGGGGACAGATCTATGCCCAGTATCCCGTTGCCATAAATGGAATTCCCACGGATGCTGTTATGCCTGATTTCCGGCGCCGGACTATTGGAATAAGACAGCCGAACTCCGGTACGGCCATTGTAGGCGATGGTGTTGGCGGCCCCTGCGCCGGTACCGCCAATGGTTGTTCCTGAAGCCTGATAGATGTCGATGCCTTGCGACCCGTTGCCCAAGGGGCCGGCGCCCGTTCCGTCTGTGCCGATGTGGTTGCCCTGAATCACGGTGTTGACGACACCAGCGTAAGGAATGATTATTCCGTTACTCGCATTTCCGGAAATCAGATTACCCGCCCCGGCCGAAGTTCCACCGATGACGACCCCGTCGCCCATATGTACCCGAATGCCGTGTAAATTCGGTATCGCAGCCGTCTTTGCGGCATTGGTGCCGATGGTATTCCCCAGAACCCGGTTGTTGGCTCCAGGAGAAGAGACCACGAGGCGTATGCCGGCATCCTCATTTCCTGAGATGAGATTGCCCATCCCGGATTCCGTTCCCCCGATGGTGTTGTTGGAACTGCCTTCTTGGCTGATTTGTATTCCATCAAAATTTGGGAGAGCAGCCGTGCCCGCCGCATTCGTGCCCACATAATTTCCCTGGATGGTGTTTTCCGAGGCGTTGTATAGATTAATGCCGGAGGAGATCTCCGAATGCCCGGAGATGATGTTTCTCGCCGCGCTGGTCGTTCCTCCAATGGTGTTTCCGTCGGAGTAAGCAATGTAAATGCCGCTGTAACCGTTTGATCGTGAAGCCGTCCCGTCGATATTAACCCCGACGTAGTTACCCTGAACGATGTTGTTGCCTCCGGAATGGAGCACAATGCCGTACTCATTATTGCCGGAAATGATGTTGCGGTCGGCCGGTGTCGATCCCCCAATCATGGTGTTGGTCGTTCTGAAGAGATATATGCCGCTTTTCTTGTTCCCCGCTACGAATTGGCCTGAGATTTGGTTTCCGGCAATGGTGGTATTGCTGACATCGGCATCTGTTTTCCCGACATAGATTCCGTTGCCCGTAAAATTGCCGATAACCAGACCGCGAATGGTGCATCCCGAAGCCTCGATCTGAAGGCCTGAATATACTGCGGATCCGGCAGATGCTGATTGGCCGTTCAGCCAGATTTCCCCGCCGTTGGCGTTCGGCCCTTGGATGATCACAGGATTCGTAATAACAAGAGGGCTGTATACGCTGATCATTTGATCACCGGCTCCGGGTATGTTGAATTGGATGGTATCCAGATCGCTGTTTTGATTCGCCAGTTCGATGGCCTTTCGCAAGGAGTTGTCTCCGGAATCGTTGGTGTTGGTGACCGTATAGATCGTCCCCGCAAAACCGGCCATCACACCGGAAATGGAGAACAACAGCGCCAGGGAAAATACCAACAGAGGGGGTTTGCAGA
>JAXDBM010000093.1:0-88975 GCA_034678725.1 Syntrophales bacterium
CGACATCGGCACTGCCATCATAAAAAGCAAAAAAATTGGCGACCGCCGGGCCTGGTTTTCCGGGAAGCGCATCGATGAATGAGGCCGTCGCACCGGGCATGTAATGACCACCGCCACCCTCCTCGGCGAAGGAGGACATCGGAAAAACTATCATCAACACGATCCACATGCCTATTGCCAGACGTTTTGCTCTCTTCATGGTTTCCTCCTCAAGTCAGTGCTGCCGAATGTAAACGTCAGATCTTGCACGCGGGGCAGCAAAAGGTCGCCGGACAGGACAGGAACCCTTCCCAAAACAGACCGGACATGCCCCTCATTTCCTCTCCGGCTCCCACCCACATGGAATCCACGCTCAACCGGAAACCGGCAACGATACAGGCATCCGGATAGACAATGCGCGATTCACCTCAACCTCGCTGCTCGAACGAAATCCGGCTATCGCAGAGAACGAATGAGAGACGCCCTTCTGGAGTCAAACACGCCATCTCCATGCCCGAATAAATTCGATATTGAAGGTTTGCCGCTCCACCGCCTGAAAGTAGGTTCCCTTCAACCGGTCGGTTGCCGTGTCGTAGCGCAGCTTGTAGGTTGATCCGGGGTAGTTCACGTCGCGCGGTTCCACGAACAGGGTAATTACGCCGTTTTTCTTTGATGCTTCCGCCCGGAAGATTCGGATCGGCCGTGGGTTGAAGTACGCAGCCGTCAGACTTCCGTCCTTTTTGATGTCCTTAAGTTCGAGGACAT
Organism: Syntrophales bacterium; assembly: GCA_034678725.1. Classification (GTDB taxonomy): domain Bacteria; phylum Desulfobacterota; class Syntrophia; order Syntrophales; family Fen-1087; genus JAXDBM01. Next base: position 745 of record JAXDBM010000093.1, read on the forward strand.
ACCCCCCGTCCGGACGGACCCAGCGCCCTTCAATGTGCTGGAAATCGCTGAGAACCGGCTTCGCTGGCTCTGCAGCCCCAGCGGCAATAAACGCCGCGCCAGTCATCATGAGGAGAACGGAAAAGAGCAGGGCCGAAGCAAGGATCCCTTTGCTTTTTTTATCCTTTTCATCCTCTTCATCACCGAATCACCCTCCCATGAGATGGCGGCGCGCCGTCCATCCCGCCTCGCGTGATGACGAGCGGCCCCTTTACCGCGTCCATGACCCTCGACACGGGAAGCCCCTCTTCAAGGAGCTGCGCCATCACACGCAGGTACTTCCGGATGTACAGGAAGAATTTCCGGTACCCCGTGCAGAGGTAATGCAGGCCGGGTTCATCGTTATACGCCGCCGCGAAGCGGTGCTTGGGGCACCCTCCACGGCATGCGGCCAGCACTTCGCAATCCCTGCACTGGCCCGGCAACGCCGTTTCCTTGCTCACCCCGAAACCCGATTCCAGGGACTTCCGGACCATTCCCGCCAGGTCACCCGATAGGATGTTGCCAAGCCGGTATTCGGGGTAGAGGCAGTGATCACAGGCATAGACATCGCCGTTGTGCTCGATGACCAGCGCCCGACCGCACTGCTTCGCGTGGACGCAGACGGGCGAGGGGTTGCCGATCCAGGCATTGAGGATCCACTCGAAGTTCATGACGAAAACCTTTCCCACATCGTTGCGTACCCACTCCTCGAAGACAGCGATCAGAAAATCGCCATACTCCTCGGGGATAACCGTCCAGGGGGTGATTTCCGTGTTGGATTCTTCTTTATCGAGAGAAGCGGTGCCGGCAAGACAAAGTCCAATCTGACTGGAATACGCATCGGGCATGCGCTCAACAATTGGGGTAAACTGGATAAATTCGACGCCTTGGTTTCTCAAAAAACGGTACACCTCAAGTGGCCGGACAGACGTGTCCCGGGCGACGCAGGCCAGCACGTTGTATTCGACATGGTGCGCTTGCAGAAGCCTCAGCCCGCGTATCACCTTTTCGAAGGCGCCCCGCCCCTTGCTGTCCTTTCTGTACCGGTCGTGGATCTCCTTCGGGCCGTCGAGGCTGATGCCTACCATGAAGTTGTGTAGCTTCAGGAACCGACACCATTCGTCGGTAATCAAGGTTCCGTTTGTCTGAAGGGAATTGGTAATCGTCTTGTCCTTTGCGAACGGCTTCTGCAATTCGACGACCCGCCTGAAGAAATCGATCCCGAGGAGCGTCGGCTCCCCACCCTGCCAGACGAATTCGACGACTGGAGTGGGCTGCGAGGCGATGTAACCTGTGATGAAGGCGCTGAGGACCCGGTCCGGCATCCGCCAAGTTTCACCCGGGCTGAAGAGTGCCTGCTTTTCGAGATAGAAACAGTACTCGCATCGGAGATTGCAGGCAGGCCCGATCGGCTTTGCAACCACATGAATGCCGGGCACGCTGTGCGGGCACATTGAAGAAGATGCTGCGCCTGGTTTCATTTTTAAAGCCTCTGGATCTCATGGGCAGGGAGAAAAGAGATCATCCCTTTCTCCCTGCACGTTCACTCCTCCTCAGTCCGCCGCGAGTTTTATCTCCATGCTTTTCAGTTTCTGCTGATCGGCGGCGCCCAGTTTCGTCTGGTCCAGATTAATGACAACTTTCTCGATTGTGCCCGTGAACTTGAACGGCACGTCGTAGTTGAGGCTCACGGGTGTTCCGGTGTCTTCGCCCACGTCGAAGGTCTCATCAAGGGAGAAGCGGAGGGGCACAGTCCGTTCGATCCGCCCCTTGGCGACCTGCATGCCGTCCACGCTGATTGTGCCGGTGCCGCCTTTGCCGATCCCGCCGCCATCATACTGGAAGTCGAGGACAACCGTATGCTTGCCGGGCTTCAGTGCACCTTTAGCCGCAATCTTGTAGTGAGCGACATTGGACATGTTGTATTGGAAAACCGGCTTGCTCTTCTCGAGCATCAGGGCGTAGCCGCCGGAAAGTCCTCCCTGCGTCACGATCATGCCCTGCTCGCTGTTCTTGGGGAGGACCATATCGGCGGTGATGCGGAACGATTTGTTCTTGATGTCAGGCGCCGAGCCCTCATGGATGCGCTTCACCGGCCCGAAATAGGTGAATTCGGTCCGTCCGCGCGTGAGGCTGGGGCGGATAGACGGGTCTAACCGCTCTGTACCGCTGTCGTCGATAGGCAGCACGTTGTACTTGGCGGCTTCGGCATAGAACAGCAGTTGCATATCGCGAAGCCTGTCGGGATACTTGTCGGCAACGTTGATGGCCTCGCTGAAGTCCTCGGCAACGTGATAGAGCTCCCAGTTGTAACCGTTGATCACATCGACCCGCTTGAACTGGGTCTGGTCCTCCCAGGTCCCCCCGTAAGGAGGCGTGGTGCAGGCCAGCCAGCCGTCGTGATAGATGGCGCGATGGCCGAAGACTTCGAAATACTGGGTATGGTGGGTGGACGATGCCTTCGGATGGTTAAAGGAGTAGACCATGCTCACGCCCTCGATCGGCTTCTGCGCAACCCCGTTCACAATGGAAGGCTGCTCGATGCCGGTTGCTTCATAGAGCGTCGGCACGATGTCGATGACGTGGTGCCACTGCGGCCGGATGCCCCCCTTGTCCTTGATGCGCGCCGGCCATGAGATGACCGTCCCGTTGGCTGTGCCCCCGTAATGTGAAGCGATTGTCTTGACCCATTGGAAAGGGGCATTCATGGCGTGTGCCCAGCCGACGGGATAGTGGTTGTGCGTTTTCCACGTACCCAGATTGTCTTTCTGCTTCAGGACCTCCCGGTAGTCTTCCATGATCATGTTCATCATGGCCAGTTCGTTATAGGAACCCTGGATCATACCCTCGCCGCTGGCGCCGTTGTCGCCGCAGATGTAGATGACGAGCGTATTTTCCATTTGGCCCATCTTCTCGAGCGCCTCGAGAATCCGGCCGGCATTGTAGTCGGTCTGGGAGAGATACCCGGCGTAGATCTCCATCATGTAGGCAAAGAGCTGCTTCTGCTCGGCATTGAACGAATCCCAGGCCGGAATCCCCCGGCTGCGCTCGGTGAGCTTCGTGTTTGCGGGCACGATGCCGAGTTTCTTCTGCCTGGCAAGCGTTTCCACGCGAAGCTTGTCCCAGCCCTGGTCGAACTTCCCCTTGTACTTCGCAATCCATTCCTGTTTCGGTTGATGCGGGGAGTGCGTCGCGCCCGGCGCGTAGTATAGGAAGAAGGGCCTGTCGGGCGCCACGGCCTTCTGGCTGCGGACCCACTCGATCGCCTGGTCCGCGATATCGTAATCGAAGTTGTAATCCGGATTGCCCAGGTAGGGCTCCACGGGCTTCGTCCCGTCGAAGACGGCGGGCCGCCACTGGCTGGTTTCGGCCCCGATGAAGCCGTAGAATTTTTCGAAGCCCAAGCCAGTCGGCCAGAGATCGAACGGGCCGGCCTGGCTGTTCTGCCAATCGGGCACGTTGTGGTTCTTGCCGAACCAGGCGGTGTTCCAGCCCTTCTGTCTGAGGACTTCGGCAATTGTAGCGGTGTCCCTGCCCATCAGACTGTCATAGCCGGGGTAACCGGTGGCCAGTTCCATGATGTTTGCGGTGTGCACCGTGTGGTGATTGCGGCCTGTGAGCAGCGCGGCGCGTGTGGGCGACGAGATCGAAGTCGTGTGGAACTGCGTGTAGCGCAGTCCGTTTTGAGCCAGCCGGTCAAGGGTCGGGGTACTGATAGCGCCGCCGAAGGTGCTCGACGCACCGTATCCGACATCATCGAGAATGATCAGTACGACGTTGGGCGCTCCCTTGGGCGCCTGCACCGGCTTGGGGAAATCAGATTTCGAGTCCTTCACAGAGAGCCCGATCTGCCCCTTGAACGGGGGTGGAGGGATTGGAAGGACCTCCTGGGCGGCAGCGCTGCCGCAGAAGGGAGTCGCGGCTGTCGCTGCGCCCAACGCGAGACGGAAGGTTGCTTTTACGACTTTACTTTTCATGATCCCACTCCTTTACTGTTCATAAATGATGTTCCCTTGGTCGAATGAAAGCTCCTGAAGGCGTCCCGGAACGTCGCGCCATCCACGAGGCGCTACGTTTTCTTTCTCAGCTTCTTCAGGCTACCGATCCCCTCCCAGGTTCCATCCTCGCCAATCCGCAGCCGTGCCGTTTCGGCCAGCAATCCGACTGCCCCGAGAAACGCGCTGCAACTTTCAGTATGAGAATAATTTTCAAGGCTTGCCATCGACTCCCATTCGACAGAGAGAAAGAAAACCTCCCAGTCTTCAATGTCCCGGCAGACCCGACAATCGCGGCATCCTTTCTCTGCACGGATCGTCGGCAGAAGCGCCTGCAGCGCCTGGTAAAGCTCCTGGGGTTTGCCCGGTTTGGCTCGCATCTCGATCACGAGTTCCAAAGACCCTCTTTTTGATGCCGCTCCACCCATTTCGGAAACTCTCCCGGGAATTTATTTTTACATTACTCAAAAACCATGCCGGAAGGGAAGACCTGGCTGGAAGCAAAAATGTATTGACCTTATTGATGAATTACCGGATGGATTTTGGGCGGGACTTAAGAAGGCCCCTCAATATATTGAGAAGCGTCAACATGTTGAGATTTCGTATTGAGATCCTGATTTTTCAGGGACGCTCGATGCCCAGCTTCTTGAGCCGGAATCGAAGCGTGCTGGGGTGGATGTTGAGAAGGGCGGCGGCTCCGCCGGGCCCGTTGACCTTCCAACGTGTCTGCTTCAGGACCTTTAGGATGTGCTCTCGCTCTATCGCGGCGAGGTCTATCGGCGGTTCTTCTTTTGCGTGAACCGCCTCGCCCTCGAGCCGGTCCGCAAGCTGCAGCGTCGGTCCCGTGCTGGTGATGACGGCCCTCTCGATGACATGCTCCAGTTCCCGCACATTGCCGGGCCAGGAGTAGTCCTGAAGGGATTGCATGACGGCCTTCGGAATGGTCTTTATCTGCCTGCCGATTTTCCTCGCATACTTGTCGATGAAGTGGCGGACCAGCTGCGGGATGTCCTCGCGCCGCATCCTCAGTGCCGGCATCGAGATGGGGAAGACGTTGAGCCGGTAAAAGAGATCCTCCCGGAACCGGTTGTTGCGGATCTCCACCTTCAGGTCGCGGGCCGTCGAGGCGATCACGCGTACATCCACCTTGATGGTGCGGGGGCTTCCCAGCCTCTCGAACTCCCCCTCCTGAAGCACCCTCAGGAGCTTTGCCTGGAGCTCCAGCGGCATCTCGCCGATCTCGTCGAGGAAAATCGTCCCTCCATTTGCGAGCTCGAATCGACCGACCTGCCTCGCGTGGGCGCCCGTGAAGGCGCCCTTCTCCCGCCCGAAGAGCTCGCTCTCGATGAGGTTGGCCGGCAACGCTGCGCAGTTCACCGTGATCATGGGCCTGTCCCGCCGGGCGCTCAGTTCGTGGATGGCGTGGGCCGCCATCCCCTTGCCCGTGCCGGTCTCCCCGAGAATGAGAACGGTGGCATCAGTAGGGGCCACCTGCCGGACGCGGAATGAGACGTACTGGAGTACGTCGCTGCTCCCCACGATATTCCGGAAACCCTGCTCTGCTCTGATCTCCTCGCGGAGGTAGACGTTTTCCTTTTCCAATTGAGACTTCAGCCGCTTGATCTCCTCGAGGCGCTCCCGGAGAAACTGCTCCCCCATGCTCCGTTCCAGCGCGTTGACAAACAGCTCCCCCAGCAGGCGCAGCCGCGGGATGTACTCCTCGGGGCAGGTTCGATCGTTGCCGGCCGAAGTGATTCCGAGGGTATACTCCTTGGATTTCATGGCCGCGATGGGGATATACAGACCGGATCGAATTCCAACCTTTTCTAAATTCATTTTGTCGGTCGCAGCCTCTTCCGGCAGATCCTCCAGTCTTGCAAATGAAACGATTTCGTGCTGCCCGGAGAGCTTTTTGACCAACCAAGGGTAGAGCGACGCGGGTCGAGGCGGTCCCACGGGATACGGTGAAACACCGCTGACATCGGCGCTGTGCATAACCTGAAATAAATTCTCGCCCGGCAGAAGTCGGAGCAAATTACATCGGTCGATCCGGAAAAATTGCAGAACCTCTTTCAAGGCGCTTTGGATTTCGTTATCGACCCGATCCGGGGGAAGGGCGATGAACCTCGCGGAGAGATCGGCGAGGAACTTTTCAAACACGAGGCGCTCCCGGAGAAGCTTTTCACCTCTGCTGCGCTCCAGCGCATTCACAAACAATTCTCCCAGCAAGCGCAGGCGCGGGACGTATTCCTTCGGACAGACACGATCCGTCGCAGCCGAGCTGATGCCGAGGCTGTACTCGGAAGACCTCAACGCGGCAATGGGAATATACAGGCCGGACCTGACTTTCCACGTTTCCATCGTCTGCTTGTCGACTGCAGCCTCCGCCGGAAGATCGTCGAGCGTTGCAAAGGAAAAGGTTTCGCGAGAATCCATAAGCTTCCCGGCAGCCCAGGGGACGAGCGATACGGGGAGAGAGGTCGCGACGGGAAAGGGAGAATCCCCCGCGGCATCGGCATTGTGCGTAATCTGCCATTGAGTCCTGCACGGCAGCAGACGCAGCAGGGAACACCGATCGATCTCAAAGAACCGCAACACCTTTTTCAGGGCGCCCCGGATCTCATCATCCACCTGCTCGGTGGGAAGGGCAACGAGCCTCGCGGAGAGATCGGTCAGGAACTTTTCAAACTCCAGCTTCAGATCGGGTGCAGTCGGCTTAGCGGATTGCATATGGTTCTTTCCTTTCACAGCAGGCACTGTTATTTGAAAAGACCTCGTCCACCGATACTCTGAACCTTGGCACTATGTGCCGGCTTGATCGTACATCACCCAACGCATGATTGCAATTTCCATATAACTATTTGATCTTATATGCTATTTTATAATAGCCTGTCTCAGGAAGCAAGAAAAATGTTGATCCAGGCCGTGATATTTACGTTGAGATGGGACCTTGCCCTGATGTCAGTTCGGCCTTGTTGCTTTGAACCGGAGCTGAGAGGAAAAGGAGAGTCAGCTCTATGGTCGGAACCCGTGCGGTCACACCCTGTGAGGTTCTGGCCGCGGGTGGCGGCGCATCGACGAACAGAAAAAGAAAAGAGGCCGACGGGACGGCCATCTCCCTTACAAGGCCTCGACCCGACAGGGCACGAACCGATGCATGGGTGTCCCGAACCGGTCCCGGTGTGTATTCTTTGTCAGGCGGTTGACATTTGCCCCGTATTTCCTGCCATCGTAAACGAGGCCGAAGCCGTGCGGGATCACCACATGACCCCTGCGGGCCGCATTCGTCACTTCCAGCTCGATTTCTTCCGAACCGGCTTCCGTGGCGACCCTGACCTGCTGACCATCTTTCAAACTGAGCGCTTCAGCGTCGGCGGGGTGCATCGCGAGCGTACAAGCCCGCTTGCCTTCATTCCAGGCGGGGTTTCGCATCAGCGTATTGGCGTTCATGGATATGTGCCGTCCCGCCATGAGGATCAGCGGAAACTCCGGGTCCATCCGGAGCGCCGCCTCTTCATTCCGCGCCTCGACGCTCTGAAGCTCGTCGAGCAGTTCCGGAATCTGTAGATTGATTCTGCCGTCCTCCGTTTTGACTTCGGCGAAGTTGTTTTCCGGGTCGACCTTCCCCACCCAGACACCTTCGGGATGATCGAGAATTCGCTGAAAGATTTCTTCACCCAGGGCCGGGCCTGACTGGAATCCCGCGCGAACGGCGTTTTTGAAAAACGACTTGGGCGCAACCTGGAGCATGCCCCAGAGCGCCGCCAAGTGCACCGAACCCATAGCCTTGCCCAGCGTCTTGCCCAGGATAAACGGCATGGCTTTCATCGCCTTGGGCTCCGTCATGACATACTCCATCAGGGCCTTGACATAGGCCGCGCGGTCGGAGCAGGCCGCCTGGTGAAGACTTTCGGGAATCGGGGGGATCAGCCCCAGCTTGTCAGCGAGGCGCAGGTGAATTTCACCCAGCTCCAGTTGCTCCCCGTCCGGCTCGATAATGGGCTTGCGCATCTGAAAGTGAATGCCCGGATAGGTCATGGGAAAGAACGTCCCGTCCCAGGATTCATAGCCGGACCGCGAGGGCAGCACGTAATGGGAAAGGGCGACTGTCTCCGTCATGGCCATTTCCGCCGTAACCAGCAAATCCAGCCGCGCGAAAGCTTTCTCGTACGCCGTGGTGTCCGCATAGGACCGCAGGGGGTTCGAACCGGCCACCAGAACCGCCCGCAACCGTTCCGGGTGATCGGAAAGAATCTCCTCCGGCATGACGTTCGGCGGGAAAACGCCGCAAACGGGGAAGGAATTCGTGGTCATCGTGCGCCAGATTTTGGGATTCCTTTCGTCGGTATGCGATCCGATCGGCACTATGTGACCGTGAATGACATTGCCGCCGGGAACGCAGATCCTGCCGCAGATTGCCTGTAGAATCACGATCAGGTAGGAGTTCAACGCGCTGTGGCGTCCCATGTAGATGCCCAGATCGTAACGCAGCGATGACTTACGGGTAGCGTAGGCTTTGGCGACTTCGCGGACCCGGTCAAAATCCAGCTCGCAGGTTTGGAGAGCGGCACAGACGTCGAAATCCCGGAAATGCGGCCGAACGTGCTCGAACCCTGATGTGTGATTTTCCAGATAGGTTTTGTTTTCCCATCCTTCCGAGAGGATGAAGGAAATCATCGCCTTGAGGAGCAGGGCGTCCGTGCCAGGGCGGATCTGCAAATGGATGTCGGCAATCTTCGCGGTTTCGGAAACCCGGGGATCGACCACGATCAGCAGCTTGTCCGGATCCCTGGCGATGCTCTGGAGCCGACGAGGCGCCTGGGGAATCTGGTGGCTCTGCATGCCGTTCCACCCCAGAATGAGCAGGACATCTGTGTTCTTCACGTCCGGCTGATCGTGCAGGTACTGGCGCCCGTATGTGCGCCCGATCACCCAGAAGGCGCCGGCGAATTCCTGGGCGAGGGCGCCATAATGATACTGGGAACCCAGCCCCCGCATGAGGCGAATGCCGAAGGCCGCCTCGAAATGGCCGCCCTGCATGCTTGCGCCCATGTAGGCAAACGAGTGCGGGCCGTACCGGCCGAGGACGGCTTTCAGTTTGGCCGCGATTTCATCGATGGCCTGGTCCCATGAAATGCGCTCAAAACCGCTGCCGACCTTCTTCAAAGGGTACTTCAAACGATCGGCGTTGTGCTGGTGATAGGCCACGTTCATGCCCTTGCGGCAGAAATAGCCCTCGCTCTTGACATTGGACTTGTCCGGCTTCACCCGAACGATGCGATTGCCTTCCACCTCGATTTCGAGGCCGCAGTTCTGCGCGCAGAGGACGCACCCGGTCTTGTGAGTCGTTCCCAAAGCTATGTTCTCCTTTCTTTGCATGCCGTTCATTCGGCCGTTAATCCTGATTTTCCCGATCGCGGAGCTTCCGGATCAGGGTGCGCAATTGCCTTTGCTCGCTTTTCGTCAATTTCCCCAGAAATTCCCGGTTGGCCTCGACGATCAGACGAACCGCTTCGGCACCCATGGCGCTCCCCCGCTCCGTGAGGTGAATATGAATGGAGCGACGGTCCGCGGGATTCGCACGGCGTTCAATGAGTTGAGCTGCTTCCATGCGATCGATCAGTCCGGTCAGGGTTGCGCTGTCCAATTCGATCCGCTTGCCCAGTTCACTGGATGTGACCGGATCTTCATCGTTGAGAAAGCCCAGAATCAAAGCCTGGACCGGAGTGATACTGAGCCCGGCAACTTTCTGACCCAAAAAGCGGCTCCCGAGCTGACTTGCCTTGGCCAGTTGAAAAAAAATGCAGTTGTCCGCTTTCAATTTCATTTCCCTCAGTAAGCTCGTATGCTAAATACTTGTGTGCAAGCATAGTGAATCGGCGTGGCTTTGTCAATGCAACTCTTTCAACACGAGTTTGTTCTTCGCTTGACATATCCAGACAATGAAAATATGGTGCGCGCGTGGATATTCAATCACCGCAAGAATTACCCAACACCGGCCATAACGAATCTGAAAAACGACCCCGTCTGTTCCCGTTACTCATGCTCATCCTGATCGCGGCCTGCGGCATCTCACTCTGGGCCTGCACGGAAGAAGGCGCATCCATCGGTGAACCGGATCAGGCCGGCTATGTGTATGAAGCCAAGGAGAAGTTCGTTCTGCAGGCCATCGCGCAGATCTTCACCGAGAATAACCTGGGGCGGGCGAACATCAATGCGGACGCGCATGAAGTCGCATCAGACTACCTTGTCCAGGGCGATTGGAGAACGCGTGGCCTGGCCCGCGTCCGCCAGATCAACTGGAAGGAATGCGAGGTGAAACTCACCATCATCACCGAGAAGAAGACGCCGACGGGATGGGAGATGCGGCGACTGCTCGGAAAAGACCAATACGAAAAGATTTTCAAAGCCATCGAATTTCAGATCTATCGGGAAATTTACAAAGCCAATTGATCCAATATTTTGTGTCCGGGGAAGAACAATCGGAGGAATTCCGAAATTCGGCCATGTCGGCCTGACTGGCAAATGCATGACAGGAGGAAAATTTCGATCGGCGAAAAGCTGATCGCCGAGTCGCTGCTCAAGCTGTTGGAAAGGGGCGTGGTCAAGAAATACGACACACTGGAAGCCATGGCTGCGGCATACAACTGTCCCCTGGAGCCGCTCAAGGCGACAATCGAAACCTTCAACAAGGGCGTGGTGGCAGGCAAGGACGAGGAATGGGGTCGCTATCTACAGAAAAACCAGAAGCCCCTCGGCTCCGGTCCATATTATGCCCTGCGACTCATGCCGAAAGTGCATCACACCATGGGAGGCATCAATATCAACGCAAAAGCGCAGGCCATTGATGTCATGACCGACAAGCCAATTGCCGGCCTCTACGTCGCAGGAGAAGTCACCGGCGGCGTCCGTCTGGGCAGTTGCGCAACGCGCGACTGCCTGATTTTCGGCAGGATCGCCGGACAGAACGCAGCAAAAGAGAAGATCTGGAGTTAGTTTCGGATCAGAAAATGCAGAGCTCTTCCCCGCTTGAGGGAAGAGCTCTTTTTTTCGCGTTCAGGAACTGCCGGGAGTGTCGTCGGGAACCCCGAAGGCTGTCTTCCGCACCCAGGTGAAGATCCGACAGGCAGATGTAGCGGATATCCGGAACCCGGCGCCTCCGTTGCTTTCCTTGGGATGAGGATTCCTTGCGCGGTGAAGCCCCGATATGCCTCAGGCTTCTTTTCCGTACGCTCCTTCAGGCAGCGTTTCCCCAAGCGCCAGGCGGCAGAGATCGCTGATCATGTAGGTTTCCAGGCCGGCATCCCGGCAGGGCTGACCCATGGCATCGAGGCACATGGGGCAGAGGAAGCCCATCGCCCGCGCACCGTGTGTTTTTGCGTCATCGATATTGAGCGCCTGGTAGCTCGGATACTTCTCCCCCCGCTGCATGAAACCCTTGAGGGCCTGGCCGCAGCAAAGGGCATCCTCGCGGTCATATTGCCTCGCCACCCGCTCGACGCCGATCAGGCGGAAGATGTCATCGAGGTGGTTTTCCTTCCCAGGCGTCAGCCGCGACGCGCAAGGGCGCTGGTAGGCGACCTTCCAGTGCAGCGGCCGAATGTCCTCCCGGTGGCTTCTCAGATAACCGGCCAGGTACTCAAAGATGTGAACGGGTCTGAAGGGCAGCGCCACGCCGTACTGGGGCGCGGCATCGGCCATCAGGGCATAACAGTCATCATGGGCAAAGATGATTTCCTCCGCACCGAGGGCCGCGTACCGGTCGACGAGCGGCTTGATGCCCTCCCGCATAATCGCTTCGTTGCCGAGATGGGGAAAGAGGACGTTGCAGAAATAGTGCCGTCCCTTGACGACGTCCAGGCCGGCGAACAGCCTGCCCTGAAAGGCCCAGGGAATGACGGCCTCGATCGTACACAGGGAGAGGACCGGTCCCTTTACACGCGGCGGCTGAAAATCGCCTTTCGCCGTGAAGCGCGCCTGCAGGGCGGTAAGGAGCTTGGGATCCACATAGTTCCCTGCCTCCGCGATGCGTCGCAGGATGAGATCGAACGGGCGGGCGCCAGTGGGGCAGTACTCATTGCAGGCAAAGCAGGTGATGCATTTCTTCAGCCAGTCTGCGGGCTCTCCCTTTACCAGCTTCTCGAACGCGCGGGCGCCTTCCTGCCGATCCATGTCGATGTACCGGCATCGGGCCAGACACTCACCGCAGAAATCACACTTCGATTCGACAAACATGATTTTTTGCCCCTTTCGACCGATTGCAGATGATTTGCATGCGCGCGTACTGTGACAATCCCGATTTCGCGCCCGGGCCTGCCATGGGCCATTAGGATTTGCCTTTCCTTACCCGATCCGGCAGGCAGCGTCCAGACTGATTTTTTTCGATCTACCGAAACGCAGCATACCCATTTTAGATAAAGGATATTGATTGACATGTCAATCAATATCCTTTATCTCTATTTGAAACAGAGGCGAATGCGGATTTGTTTAACCCGAGAAACCGGAGAGGAAAACATAAGTTGATGGAGGCAATGATGGGGGGGAATCTGTCTCAGATCTTCAGGCACCAGGCCTGGAAATACGGAGACCGGCTGGCCGTGGAAAAGCGTTTACAGGGTTCATGGCAGGGATGGAGCTGGAAGCAGTATTACGAAACCTCCCGGTCGATCGGTCTCGGCCTCTACAAGCTCGGCGTCCGCAAGGAGGACCGGGTTGCGCTGCTCAGTGAAAACCGGCTGGAATGGGTTGCCTCCGATCTGGGGATCATTGGCATCGGCGCCTGCACCGTCCCCATCTATGTGACCCTTCAAGCTGCCGAGGTGACTTACATCATCGGCAATTCCGGATCGAAGGTATTCATCGCCGAGAACCGGGAAGCCGTACAGAAAGTACGGGCTGAAGCCGCCCGATGCCCGGACCTGGAAAAAATCGTCGTCCTGGAAACGGAGGGGTGCGACGAATCGGACCCCATGCTCCTGAGCTTCGCGGAACTGATCCGGCTCGGCCGAGAACTGGAAGCGGGGGAGCCCGGGCTTTTCGAAAGGCTGACGGACGCCATCGAGGCCGAAGACCTGGCCACGCTGGTTTACACATCCGGGACGACCGGCCCGCCCAAGGGGGCGATGATCAGCCACCGCAACATCCTGGCCATCTTTGCCGGTCTCGACGCGGTGGTCCCGGCCTATGAGACCGATGTCACCGTGCCCTTTCTGCCGCTCTGCCACGTATTCGAAAGAGTGGCCGGTCATTTCTACGGCATGAAAGTCGGGATCACCACCCATTACGCCCAGAGTTTTGACACCATCGTCGAAGACATCCAGACCAAGAAGCCGACGATCGTCCTGGCCGTGCCGAGGGTCTGTGAGAAAATCTACGCCCGCATCGTCTCGCAGGTCAAGCAGCAGCCGGCCTGGAAGCAGCGCGTTTTCGAATGGGCCAAGGGTGTCGGCGCCCGTGCCGGATCGCTGCGGGAGCGGAAGAAGCCGGTTCCGCTGCTTCTGGGGCTGCAGCATAAAATCGCCTACCGGCTCGTTTACAGGAAGCTGAACGAAGCCCTGGGAGGCCGCGTCCGCTGGATGACGGCGGCCGGGGCGCCCCTGTCCCGGGAGATCGCGGATTTTTTCAACGCTTCCGGCGTCTTTGTCATTGAAGGCTACGGCATGACGGAAACGACAGCCCCGGTCAGCCTGAATGTGATCGGCGACTACCGCTTTGGAACAACGGGCAAACCGCTCCCCTGCAATCAGGTCCGGATCGCCCCGGATGGAGAGATCCTGGTCAAGGGGGACAATGTCATCAACGGATACTGGAAAATGCCCGTTCAGACCCGGGACGTGTTCACGCCGGAAGGCTGGCTGATGACCGGCGACATCGGCCGTCTGGATGAAGACGGATTTCTCGCGATCACGGACCGGAAAAAGGACCTGATCATTACCTCCGGCGGCAAGAACATCGCCCCCCAGAACATCGAAGGGCTCTTTCTGAAAGATCCGCTTTTCGAACACGTCCTGGTGATCGGGGACCGGAGGAAATACCTGACCGCACTGGTGACGCTGAACTTCGTGGAAGCGGCCCGGCTGGCCGAAGAAGGCGGCCTGGCCTTTGCGAACCCTCGCGAACTGATGGACCGGCCGGATTTCCTTGCGACCGTCGGCCGCCACGTGGCGGAGCGGAATCGGCATCTGGCCCGATTCGAGACGATCAAGGATTACCGGATCGTCCGGGAACCCTTCTCCGAGAAAACGGGCGAACTGACGCCGTCGCTGAAACTCAAGAAAAAAGTGGTCATGGAAAAATACCGGGACCTGATCGAGGACATGTACGCGGCGTCAGAGATCGGACAGTGACCGAGCAGCCAAGCGCCGCTTGATGGTTTTCGGGGCGTAGATCGGATAGACGCGCTGACCGGCGATGTCGAAGCCGTTCACATGGTCCCGCAGGTTCCACGGCCTTCCGTAGATGCTCACCTGCAGGGTCATCCGGCTCCCGGGGTTCCCGGTCTTGTGAATGGTCTCGGGACCGCAGACAGAATAGTTTTCGCCGGGCAGGATAGTCCTTCGGCCCGTTTCCCGCAGACAGGCGTGTCCTTCGCGCGAGCCGTCGTCGAGCCGGCGGTAATTGACGATCTCCAGTCCGCCCGCGACCGGCCCCACAACCCCCCAGGAATTGTGATCATGGACGGGATCGTAGACCCCCGGCTCCCAGAAAAACAGCCGAACTGAAAAGAGCTGTTTCGGGTCACGGTAAAGAATCACCTCGCTGTCGAACATCGTGGCGTAGCGAAGATCGGGATAGGGCGCATCGGCGACCATGCCTTCTAGAATGGAGCGAAACAGGGATTTGTCCGACATGAGCCGGGGCAGCATCCCGGAGACGAACCGAATGCATTCCCCTCTGTCCGGCTGGCCGGACAGGCCGGCAGCGCAGGCTTCACAGAACGCGATCAGCGCCTCAGGCGGCCGCGGGGAAACGGTCATGATGTTTTGTTCTCCTCGATGATTTTTTCCGCGACCCTGCGCAGGTCGGCCAGCGAGAGGGCGTCTTCTTCCGCAATCAAGCTGCCGTGGGACCGGATATGCGCCCAGGCCCGGTAGGCGGGATCGTTCGTATCCGCCGGGGCTGTCGTTTCCCGCCGATAGTGATTCAGGCTTTTCTCCCGCCCGTAGAGGATGCGGTCCACGCCCACGGGACAGACCTTGATGCAGATGCCGCAGGGGTAGCAGCCCCTCTCCGTCAGGGCGCGCGCCCATTCGGCACAGGACCGCGCATTGTAATCCGCCACGACCATCTTCCGTTCGGCAAGCTCCTCTTGAGTGATCCGCAGCGCCCGGACAGGACAGAGACGGACGCAGACGCCGCAGCGGATGCAGTGATTTTTCGACGGCGGCGGATCGGCCGGCAGCCGGGCCGCGGTGAAAACGGATGCGAAGCGAACGCGGGGGCCAAAGGCCTCCGTGAGGACCGTATTGTTGATCCCCTTGTGGCCGATGCCGCTGTAATGGGCGGCAAACCCATGGGCAAAAGCCGCGGCCGGCTTTCGAATCAGGACATGGATGTTTGCATATCCGTCACGACTCAGGGGGATCGCGGCCTGGCCGCGATGGTTCAGCCAGCGCGTCAGGGAGAAGGCGAGATCGTCCAGCGCCCGGTTGCAGGTGTTGTAAAGATCGCGGTGCTGAACGGATGGCGTCGTCTCGACAACCGGCAGGGGCATTTGAATGCCGAGGACGATCACGGTGCGGGTCATGGGCCACAGGGCGTCGGGCCGATAGGGAGCGGGTACGCGGCCATCCTCGTGCCAGCGGTCGACCGAAGCGAAGCCGACCAGGTCCGCGCCCCGTTCAAGCAGATACGACGTGATTTCCCTTTTCAGATCTCCATCGGTCATCACAACGACCCCTGTTTATTCAAGGTTCGAATTCCTCATGTGCATAACATGAATTCGGGCAGCCCGTCCATTTGAAAACAGCCGGCGAATTTCCCCGAAAAACTTCCTGAAAAACGGCTTGATATTTGCGGGGCTCCGGAATATCTTGCGGTTCGGATTTTGTGATCCGCCGGCGATTCGGGCGGCAAGCCGCTTCATCTGACCGACCCGTCTGCCGCACCATGTTCCGGAAATGAAGCCATCCTGCCGAGGAGAAAACAAGACCCGGATCATCCCCCATCCGCAAACCCATCATGAAGAACGGAGGTGCCCCTGTGGAAGTCACCGTGGAGAATCGCGGCCCCGTCCGCACCATCATCATCAACCGTCCCGGCTCCCGGAACGCCGTGAACCGGGAGACAGCCGATCAGCTCGCCGAGGCCTTCCGCGCCTTTGAGAGCGACGAGACCGCCTCCGTTGCGGTGCTCTTCGGCGCGGGGGGGCATTTCTGCGCCGGCGCAGACCTGAAGGCAATCTCGGAAGGGCTTGCCGAAAACGTCAACCGGCTCAATAAGGACATGTCCCAGGACGGCCCCATGGGGCCGACGCGAATGACCCTGTCGAAGCCGGTCATCGCCGCGATTTCGGGCTATGCCGTGGCCGGAGGCCTCGAGCTGGCCTGCTGGTGCGATCTGCGGGTTGCCGAGCGGAATGCCATCCTCGGCGTCTTCTGCCGGCGCTTCGGCGTTCCCCTCATCGACGGGGGAACCCTGCGGCTGCCGAGACTGATCGGATTGAGCCGCGCTCTTGACCTCATCCTGACGGGGCGGCCGGTCGATGCGGAGGAAGCCCTGGCCATGGGACTCGTCAACCGCGTGGTGGAGAACGGGGAGGCACGGCGGGCGGCCGAGACACTGGCCTCCCAAATCGCCGCGCACCCCCAGGTCTGCATGCGCAGCGACCGGGAGTCCGCCCACCGCGGTTGCGATCTGCCGCTGGGAGAGGCGATGGCGCTTGAATTTCAGATGGGCATGCGTGTCATCCGCAGCGGCGAAACCGTCACCGGAGCCAGGCAGTTCAGCGGCGGTCGGGGCAAACACGGGAAATTCTGAATCGGTCTGGAGCGGGAATGAACATCTATGCCGTCGCCGACCTTCACGGCCGCCGGGAAAGACTGGATCGGATCGGCAGCCATGCGGCGCGTCTGCGGCCCGATGTGGTTGTGATCGCCGGAGATATCACCGGACAAGGGGACCACGACGCCCTGCTTCACCGGTTGAACGACCTCCCCGCCCCGCTTCTGACCGTTCGCGGCAACATGGATTCTCGGGAAATGGAAACGCTTCTGGACAGATATGCAAACATCCTGTCCCTCGACCGCGGGGAGGCAACCATCCAGGGAGTTCACTTCGTGGGATTGGGCGGGACGATTCCCATCCCCTTCAGCTCGAAAATCTGTCTTCGGGAGAGGCGCCGCATCGAAGAAACGGATCACCTGATCGGGCGGAACTCCGTGCTGGTGGCCCACCCCCCGCCCTACGGGACCCTCGACGAGGGTTTCGGGAACCTTCATGCCGGGAGCCGCGGGCTGCGGCGTCTGATCCTGGACAGGCAGCCCCGCCTGTTCATCTGTGGGCATATCCACGAAAGGCCGGGATGGGCCTTCCTGGGAAAAACACTGGTCGTGAACTGCAGCATGGGCCGGAGCGGCGCGGGCGCATGGATCGGCATGGAAACGGGCCGTGAGCCCACGGTCGAAATGCTGGCATGATTTGCATTGAAATCCTCCCGGGTTGATTGTATCATTTGGCCTATGCGGACTGGAAACATTCGCATTCATCAATAAAACAGAATCGTGAGGTGAACGGAATGCCGGCAAACCATGTGGAGGGCAACGACAAGGGACACATCATGCTTTACGCGCTCAGCACCTGTGGCTGGTGCAAAAAGACCAAGGGACTTCTTGAAGCGTTGAATGTCGACTTTTATTACACGAATGTCGACCAGCTCGAGGGAGACGAAAGAATGGAAGCCCTCGAAGAGATGAAAAAGTGGAACCCCCGCCGTTCTTTTCCGTCTCTCGTTATCAACAACAGCCGATGCATCATCGGCTATGACGAAGTCAAAATCCGGGAAGTCCTGAAGTCATGACGGAACCGAACGTGGAGCGGACTTACGAACGGCTGAAGAGGGAAGCCGAGGCTTCGGGATACCGCCTGACCCCCGATGCCGACTTTGTCCGGGAATTGATCCGGGGCCTGCTGGCCAACGAAGCACGGTACGGCTACCGGGCCTGTCCATGCCGCCTGGCGTCGGGAGACCGGGCGGAGGACCTGGACATCGTCTGCCCCTGCGATTACCGGGACGCGGACCTGGAAGAATACGGCGCCTGCTATTGTTCCCTGTACGTTTCCGACGCCGTCGCCCGGGGCGAAAAGACGGTCGGCGCCATTCCCGAGAGGAGGCCTTTTCCGGAAGAGCGCGCAACGCAACCGCAGATGGCTGCCGACTTTTCCGGAAAGACCCTTTCCCATCCGGTCTGGCGCTGCCGGGTCTGCGGCTACCTCTGCGCCCGGGATGAAGCGCCTGGGGTCTGCCCGATCTGCAAGGCAAAAAAGGAACGATTCGAGCGCTTCCTGTAAAAAAACGGGGGCCCGCTTGCGCAGGCCCCCGCAGAAAATCAGAGCATTCTGCTCAGTAGTCGTAATCGCCCATGTCGGGAGGCATACCGCCTCCGGGCATCGGAGCCGGGGCCTTCTTCTTCGGCACCTCGGCGACCATGGCCTCCGTGGTCAGGAGCAGGGAAGCCACGGACGAGGCATTCTGCAGGGCGAAACGGACGACCTTCGTCGGATCGATGATCCCCGCGGACAGCATGTCCTCGTATTCGCCCTTTTCCGCGTTGAACCCGTAAGCCCCCTTCCCTTGCCGGACCTTCTCGACCACGATGGAGCCCTCAAAACCGGCGTTGTCGGCAATCTGCCGAACCGGCTCCTCGATCGCGCGGCGAATGATATTCAGGCCGTGCTGCTCGTCGTTGCCCAGCTTCGCCCTCTCCAAGGCACCCAGTGTCCGCAGCAGCGCCACGCCGCCACCGGGAACGATGCCCTCCTCGACGGCCGCGCGGGTCGCGTTGAGTGCGTCCTCCACGCGCGCCTTTTTCTCCTTCATCTCCAGTTCCGTCGCCGCGCCGACCTTGATGACCGCAACGCCGCCGACCAGTTTGGCCAATCGTTCCTGAAGCTTTTCCCGGTCATAGTCGGAGGTGGTCTCCTCGATCTGCGCGCGGATCTGTTTCACCCGTCCTTCGATATCCGCCTTGCGGCCCGCGCCGTCCACGATGGTGGTGTTGTCCTTGTCGATGGATACGCGCTTGCAGGTCCCAAGGTCCTGCAACGCTACGTTTTCCAGCTTGATGCCCAGATCCTCGGAGATTACCTTGCCGCCGGTCAGGATGGCGATGTCCTCCAGCATGGCCTTCCGGCGGTCTCCGAAGCCGGGGGCCTTGACGGCGGAGCACTTGAGCGTGCCGCGGAGTTTGTTGACCACCAGTGTCGCCAGGGCCTCGCCCTCCAGGTCTTCTGCGATGATCAGCAGGGGCCTGCCGGTCCGGGCGATCTGTTCCAGAATGGGGATCATGTCCTTCATGACACTGATCTTCTTTTCATAAAGCAGGATATAGGGGTCATCCAGATTGGTCTCCATCTTCTCCGCATCGGTCACGAAATAGGGCGAAACATATCCCCGGTCGAACTGCATCCCCTCCACCAGTTCGAGGTCGGTCTCCATGCCCTTGTTCTCCTCGACCGTGATGACTCCCTCCTTGCCGACCTTTTCCATCGCCTCCGAAATGATATCACCGATGGTCCGGTCGTTGTTGGCGGAAATCGTTCCGACCTGCGAGATTTCCTTTTTGTCCTGGATCGGCTTGGACATCTTCTTCAGTTCGTCGACGACGATGTTGACGCTCTTTTCAATGCCCTTCTTCAGCGCCATCGGGTTCATGCCCGCCACGACCAGCTTCGATCCCTCGCGATAAATGGCCTGGGCCAGGATGGTGGCCGTGGTGGTGCCGTCGCCCGCCTTGTCCGAAGTCTTGGAGGCCACTTCCTTCACCATCTGCGCCCCCATATTTTCGAACTTGTTTTCCAGTTCGATTTCCTTGGCAACGGTCACTCCGTCTTTGGTAATGGTCGGGGCTCCCCAGGACTTCGCAATCAGCACGTTGCGCCCCTTCGGTCCCAAAGTGACCTTGACCGCGTTCGCCAGAGTATCCACCCCTTTCATGATCTTTTCACGCGCCACGACGTCATATTTGATTTCTTTTGCAGCCATGATGATCCCTCCTATGACTCAATCACGCCGAGGATGTCGTCTTCCCTCATCATGAGGTGTTCCTCACCGTAAATTTTGATTTCCGTTCCGGCATAGCGGCCGAAAAGAATCCGGTCCCCTTTTTTCACATCCATGGCGATCCGTTTCCCCTTCTTGTCCCGCCGGCCGTTGCCGACCGCAACGACCCGGCCCTCCTGAGGCTTCTCCTTGGCCGTATCGGGGATGATGATCCCGCCCGCGGTTTTCTCATCGCTTTCGATCCGCTTCACCAGAACCTGATCATGCAATGGTTGAATGTTCATGGACTACCTCCTTGAATGAATGGCATTGATTTGCTTTTGAAAATTCTTCGCTTTTGGGATTATTCTAACCCGAAACCGTTGCAACTATTGGATACAACGTGCGTAATTGCATACAGCGTGCGTAATTTAGCCATTAAACGCAAGTTGTCAAGGGTTCCGGAAGCGAAAATTCGACAGCCAGGGAGCCACATCGCTGAAAATGCCGCCGTGACGAGACCCGCATGGATCCGTCCGGAAGATATCTCTTTATGATTATTTATTTTCTTGGTATAAGGGTACAGACAAACAAAAGGGGAAGGAGGGTTCCGACATGGCGAAGGCGGTAAAAGCAAAGCAGCTCATTTTCTCTCTGCCCAACAAGATTGGGTTGCTCTCAGAGGTCGCGACAGCCATTGCCGCGGCAAATGTCAACATTGAAGCGGTCTGTGCCTATGAGAGAGGGTACGGATATTTCATGATGGTCACGGATAACAACGCAAAGGCGAAAAGGATCCTCTCAAAAATGGGGGCCGAGGTGCATGTGGAAGACGTGCTTTCCCTTGAGGTGCCGAACAAGGTCGGACAGCTCGAAAAAGTCGCAAAAAAAATCGCCGATGCCGGCATTGACATTCATTTTGTCTATGGAAGCCCGGGAAAGGGGAAAACGGCGACGCTCGTCCTGAAAACGGCGAATGACCGGAAAACGGCAAAGGTCATCGCTGCATAAAGCCGGTCCGATGAAATCAAAAACCCGCCACCTTTTTTGCGAACAGGGATGCTGAGGGACTGCCATGGAACGGATCGATGAAAAGCGAGCAAGGCTCGTCCAGACACTTTTCCCCGCCGGGATTCCAAGGCTCTGGTGTCCGCTGCTGACCCACTACAAGAAAGACGGCTCGATCGATTTTGACCGGATATCCGCTCATTTCCGCCACATCCTTCCCTTCGTCAAGGGCTTTCTCATTCCGGGATCGACGGGCGATGGGTGGGAGCTGAACGACGGGGAAACCCGGCAGGTCACGGAATTCGCGCTGTGGCTGGCCAGGGAGGAAGGCGTCAGCCTTCTTCTCGGAGCCTTGAAGCGGGACGCCGAATCCATGAAGAGGACCATCGAGGACATGATCACCCTGCTCGGTCCGGCGGCGGCAGTCGGCGCGGGCGACCGGATCCAAACGCTCGGAAACCATCATGTCTGCGGGTTTACCGTTTGTCCGCCGGAAGGAAAAACGCGATCCCAGGCAGACATCCAATCGGGGTTGTCCGAAATCCTGGACATGGGGCTTCCGACAGCCCTCTACCAGCTCCCCCAGGTGACCGGCAACGAGGTTTCTCCGGAAACCTTCGGCAGGCTGGCCGGGATGTATCCCAACCTGATCCTCTTCAAGGATTCAAGCGGCCGGGACGGCATTGCGGCTTCCGACACAGACAAGGGAGGCGTCTTTCTCGTGCGGGGCGCCGAGGGCGACTACGCCCGCTGGCTTCTTGAGGCCGGCGGACCCTACGCGGGATTTCTGCTCAGTACGGCGAACTGTTTTCCCCGGGAGCTGAAAACGCTGATCGAAGACCTGGAACGGGGAGAGCGGGAAAAGGCAAGGATCCTGTCGGAAAGGCTCTCGGCAGCCATCCGCGACGTCTTTGCCCTGGTGAATGGATTACCCTGCGGCAATGCCTTTACGAATGCCAACAAATCTATCGACCACTTCCGGGCCTTCGGACCGGCCGCGGATGCAAATGACGGGCCGCTGCTTCACGGAAGACAGACCATCCCGGCCGATATCCTGGCGGCGACCGGGGCGATCCTCACCCGCTTGGGCCTCATGCCCGAAAGGGGATACATGGAATCGGCGGGTGCGGCAACTGCGTGAAGAGATCAGGCCGGACGGTTCATTGCGTCCAGCACCCGGTAGAGGGCCTGCGTCCCGTTCATCTCCAGACCCTCCGCCATGGCCGCGGTGTAGAACTGGTTGACAAGCGCAAGCCCGGGAAGAGACAGCTTCATTTTCCCCGCTTCCAGAAGGGCAATGCCCATATCCTTCACAAAATGCCGGATATAGAAGCCGGGCGCGAAGTCGCCCCGGACGATCCGCGGACCGAGATGGTTGATGGCCCAGGAGGAAGCCGCCCCCTTGCCGATGACCTCGATGACCCGTCCCGGGTCCAGTCCGGCCCTTCGGGCGTAGAGAAGGGACTCCACCACACCGATCATGGTGGAGGCCACCAGAATCTGGTTGCTCATCTTGGTGTGCTGCCCCATGCCCGGACCTCCCATGCGCGCAATGTTCGTTCCCATCCGTTCGAACAGGGGCAACACTCTTCGAAAAGCGTCCTCGTCCCCTCCCGTCATGATCGCCAGCGTTCCTTCACACGCCCCCACGTCTCCACCCGAGACCGGGGCGTCAAGCGACGAGACGGAACGGCTCTTTGCCTCGGCATAAATGCGCCGGGCCAGCGACGGTTCGGATGTGGTCATGTCGACAATGACGGAACCGGGACCGATGCGTTCCAGCACCCCATCCTTCCCCAGAATGACCGCCTCCACATCCGCCGGCCCGCCGACCATGGTAAAGACGACATCGCTGCGGGACGCCACATCCCCCGGCGTTTCAAGCCATTCGGCCCCTCCGCGGCAGAGATCATCCGCCTTATCCTTCGTCCGGTTGTGAACGGAAACCGGATAGCCCTTTTTCAGGATGTGCCTGCACATCGATTTTCCCATGACGCCGGTGCCGATCCAGCCAATTCTTTCCATCGTGCAATCCTCTTCATATGGATGTGTTTCCGGATGGGGAGAAACGCCGTTTTCGCCCGCCCTGTTTTTCCGGAACTTTTTTTTCATAACACATCTCCCGGCGAAATCGCCAAAAAAACGGTTTTCGACAGCGCATACATTCCCATCTGAAAATACCGCAGTGCCCCGATTGAAAATGTGATATGTTTCCACCATTAATCCAGCCGGTACCGGACACTTCAGGGGAAGGAGAAACGAAGGCCCGTGGTCCGATTCCATCGCCATCCTGTTGAGCATAGAAAGGCAGTTGAACCATGAAATTCATTCCAAAGGAAGTTCAGTTCTCCGATCACTTTGAGGCGCTGTCAGAGAAAATTCAGGAAGGCGGGGTCCTTTTCGCAGATCTTCTCAATGACCGCCAGCCGTCGGAAGCGAAGGTTGTCAGACTGAAGGAAATCGAGCATGAAGCGGACACCATCACCCACGGAATCTACCAGAACCTGCACAAGATCTTCATCACGCCGCTGGACCGGGAAGACATCTACGACCTGGCCAACAAGATGGACAACATCCTGGACATGCTGGAATCGACTGCGACAAAAATCTACCTTTACCGGATCAAGGATCCCGTCCCCCAGATCCGGGAACTTGCCCTGATCCTGAACAAGGCCATTGTCCTGGTGAACCGGGCCATTCACGCCATGAGGCGGCGGACGAAGAACGCCGGGATCGTCCTGGATGCCTGCATCGAGATCAACTCGCTCGAAAATGAGGCCGAT
Organism: Syntrophales bacterium; assembly: GCA_034678725.1. GTDB lineage: Bacteria > Desulfobacterota > Syntrophia > Syntrophales > Fen-1087 > JAXDBM01. The sequence continues at coordinate 24,750 of JAXDBM010000093.1, forward strand.
GCCGTCCTGCGGCAGTCGATGGCATCCCTTTTCGAACACGAGTCGGACGTGATCGAACTCATCAAATGCAAGGAAATCCTCGAGCGGATCGAAGAGGCAACGGATTTCTGTGAGGACGTCTCAGACATCCTCGAAGGGATCATCCTGAAATACGGTTAAGCCGCGCGCCGATTGGAGGCATTGACATGACGGAACACAACGACACGCACCTCAAAACCGTGGGCTACATCCTGTGGATTTTCGGGTTTACCGGTTCGCACCGTTTCTACTACGGAAAGCCCGTTTCCGGTACCCTCTATTTTTTCACGCTCGGCCTGCTCGGCATCGGCTGGCTGATCGATCTCTTCCTGATCCCTTCGATGGACCGGCAGGCGGACTTCCGCTTCCGCGCCGGCCGCATCGACTATACTGTCGCCTGGGTCCTGCTGACCTTCTTCGGTCTGTTCGGCATCCACCGGATGTACATGGGCAAGTGGATCACGGGAATCGTCTACCTGCTGACGGCAGGACTCATCGGCATCGGCTATCTCTACGACTTCTGGACCCTCAATGACCAGATCACCGTGATCAACGGAACCTCCTGATTCCGGGACCGTGCATCACGCCGTGCACCGGAATCCCGGCTGTTGAGAAATCAATGGCGGAACATGCGGCGGCCGGACCGCCGGTCACGTTCGTCGGATTGCGTCCATTGCAAAGAAGGGCGCGTGGCCGGAAGTGAAATAGGGCGGATCCCTCCGCAGGATGGGCGCCACGGCGGGATGGCGTTTGAAGGTCCGGTTCAGGAAGTTCCGCACGGACGTCCGGCTCCAGCCGGCGGGATGGACAAAGGTCCGGTAAAGCGAAAGGTCCCCCTCGTAAAAGGACTCCGTTTCCATGGTTTCCGCCTCCGGACTGAAGGCGGGCAGATTGAATACGGCAACATTCAGGAAGCCGATCCGTTCATGATGCCGGACGGTGAAATCCAGCGTGCGGAAAGCATCCGCCTCGTTTTCCGCCGGTGTTCCGAAAAGCAGATAAACATAGGCGGCAATGCCCGCCGCTTTCAGGGCAGACAGTGCTTTCGACGCCGTCTCCAGATTCATGCCCTTGTGAAGATCATCGAGAACCCGTTGCGACCCGGACTCGATCCCCAGTTTCAGCATGACGCATCCGGCCCGCCTCAGGGCCATGCAGAACTCCGGATCGGCCATCTCCGAGGAAATTCTTGCGAATCCGTACCACGGCACGCCGACCGGCTCCCCGGCCAGCGTCCGGAGCAGGGCGGGACTCATGGCATTGTCCAGGAAATGCAGCAAAGCCGGTTCTCTGCCCGTTTGGAGCAGACGGAGATCCCGCGCCACCCGGCCGGAAGGCATCGGCCGGTAGGGGTTCTCTTCCGCCTTTTCCGGACAGAAGGTGCATTGCCTCCAGTAGCAGCCCCGGGAGGCGCTGTAGGGCAGAACGAACCCGGGAGAGAGGTAATCCGATAGGGGAAAGGCGCCGTAATCCGGAGTCGTGTCATCCCGGGCCGGCGTCACCCCCAGCATCGAAAGCAGGGGGCCTTCGCCGGGTCCGGCCATGCATTGATCCACCAATCCCCGGAAAGGGCTGCGCCAGCCGGGGCGGCTGAGCCAGGAGGTGACCAGACCGCCACCCAGAACGATTGTGATGCTGGCCTCCAGTTGTCTCAGAAACCCGATCATCGCAAAGCAGCAGAGGGCCTGACTCAGATAATTCAGGGAAAAGCCGACTATGGAGAATGGTTCGTTTTCCATCTGCCGAAGAAGCCGCTCCCGGAAGTAAGCATGGAAGGGATTGTCCGCCGGACGCTCGGCCGCCCGGATCAGATCGCCGCTATTGAGGGGGGAAAGGGTCCGGTCTTCATAATCGGAAAGGCTGATGCGGACGGAGCTGTCATCAACCGACTTTTGCAGAACGCGGCAGATATCCAGAACAGCCCGTCGATAGCGGTCGATGCTGCCGTAACCGCGACGGTCTTTGACCAGGGCCAGATGCTCATCAAGACGGCGTCTGGCCCTCCGGGTCCAGGTATCGGGCAAGGCGTCCGGGACCGCCCCGTTTCCGCCGGCATCGGATGGAATGCCGGTATCGCTTTTCAGAAGATACTGCAGGCCCTCCATGTTGGCATCGATGACCCGATGGTGAATCCGGTGGAACCGAAGCGCTCCGGCAAGCTGCGCCAATCCTGCCGGCGGCTCCCCCGGTCTGACGAGCGGAGGATGGATGAGGAGAACGCGAGGGGTGTCACGCGGTGTTGATTCCGGTTCGATGGAACAGGGCTCCTTGGAGCTGCGGGGAGTACACGGTGCCGTTTCAGCCGACAATACAGTTCCCGCCCATTTCCTTCGCGCGGGAGAGCGCATCCTCGGCTGCTTTGATGAAGGACTCCGGCGTCTGATCCGGCTTTGCCTCCGCCAGGCCGAAGGACAGTGTCGGATAGGGAACACGGTTGCCATCCGGCGTGACAGGCACGGATTTGCTCATATCCTGCCGCAGGCGCTCGGCCACAATTCTGGCTGTCACAATATTCACGTGGGGAAGCAGGATCATGAACTCGTCCCCACCGTAACGGGCGATGATGTCAGCGGGGCGCAACTGCTCGCTGAGCTGGTGCGCAATCGAATACAGAACGCGGTCGCTGTATATCCGGCTGTGCGCCAGGTTGAATTCCCTGAAATCATCGATGTCGATCATGATGACGGACAAAGGCTCTCCGCCGGTTGTGGATCTCAGGAACTGGCGCTTCAACATCATCTCCAGCCAGCTGCGGCTGTGCAGGCCGGTGAGGGCATCCATGCTGCCGTACTGTTCGTAGTCCTGATCGTCCTGCAAGTCGCCCGCGATCAGGACATCAGACTGGCGAAGACGTTTTGCCAGGATGTACAAAAGGTTGAGTGCGGCGGCATGAGAAGAGCGGATCAACGACCAGAGAATGTCCTCATGTACGACGATCAGCAGGCAGGCGTCATCCGCAACGACAAAGGCAGGCGCCGGCTGGTGATCGATTACCGAGATTTCCCCTGCGATGTCCCCGGGTCCCAGGACCACGATGGGACCCTGATCCAGTGATTGCGGATGAACGCGCAGATATCCCTCAAGAACCAGATAGATGTGCCGAAGGAGTTGGCCGGCGCCGATGACGACATCGCCTCGCTCGAATTTCTGGACGGGACAGTCTTCCAGAAGCCCCTTGATGGATTCCAGGTTCACATTTTTAAACAGACAGATACGCTTCAAATCCCCTTCGCTGATGCCGCCGGTCATTTTCCTTCTCCGCAGATGTTTTCAGAAAAAATTCCTGAGCTCGCCTGTAATACCATTTTAATTTATAATAAAATCAGCCGCATTGTCAAGAAAGAAGGGCTTGCGCTTTCACCGGGTCTTTCACCTTGACAGGGTTCATTTTTTTTGCGACGTAACACCAAATGAAAGGGCAATGCCATGCCTCTTGATTTCTGGAAGCAAAAATGTCCCGCTAAATTTGCACACTTGGAGTTCATATACGGCCACATTCATCGCGGCGACACGATTTTCATCGGCTCCGCATGCGCAGAGCCCCAGCACCTCGTCCAGGGCCTGATCCGCTATGTAAAATCCAACCCAAAAGCTTTTTTCGATGCGGAGGTTCTTCATGTCAGAAGTCTCGGTGTGGCCCCGTACGCGACGGAAAAATTCAAGCAGAATTTCCGGCACAACTCCTTCTTTATCGGAGACAGCACCCGAGATGCCGTCAACAGGGGGGTGGCGGATTACACGCCGATCTTTCTGTCGCAGGTCCCGGAACTCTTTCACCGGGGCCTGGCCCGCGTGGATATCGCCCTGATACAAACCTCCCTGCCCGATGAACACGGGTACATGAGCCTGGGAATCAGCGTCGACATTGTAAAGGCGGCTGCGGAAACAGCCAAACTCGTGGTTGCACAGGTGAATGCCCACATGCCGCGCGTTCTCGGGGATACCTTTATCCACATCGATGATGCGGATTTCCTGGTCCCCTATGACGAACTCCTCCTCGAATACGCGCCGGAAGCGGATACGGAGATTGCCCAGAGAATCGGGAAGTACGTCTCCCGTCTGATCGAGGACGGCGACACGCTCCAGGTCGGCTACGGACGGATCCCCAATGCCGTGCTGTCCCATCTGTCCGAAAAGAAGCACCTCGGAGTCCACACCGAACTGATCACGGACAGCATTGTCGAACTGATGGAAAAAGGGGTGATCGACAACACCCGCAAGACCATCAATCCCGGCAAGACCGTGGCGACCTTCTGCATGGGACGCAAGGAAGCGTACGCGTTTCTGCATGACAATCCGGCCTTCGATTTCAGGACGATCGATTATACCAACGATCCCGTGGTCATCGCCAAGCATAACAACATGGTGGCCATCAACAGCGCGCTCGAGATCGATCTGACGGGCCAGGCCACGGCGGAATCCATCGGCACCCAGTCCCACAGCGGCGTGGGCGGTCAGGCGGATTTCATGCGGGGGGCGATTCTGGCAAAGGGCGGAAAAGCCATCCTGACCCTGCAGTCCACCGCGGCCTCGGATGTCGTTTCCCGGATTGTCCCCTCGCTCCGGGAAGGCGCGGGAACGACCCTGATCCGGGGCGATATCCGCTACGTGGTCACCGAATACGGGATTGCCTACCTGCACGGCAAAAGCATGAGGGAGCGGGCCATGGAACTGATCGGCATCGCCCATCCGAAATTCCGCCCCTGGCTGATTGCGGAAGCGAAAAAGCTGAACCTCATATACCGGGATCAGGCCTTCGTGTACGGAAAGGGAGGCGAGTATCCCGAGCGTCTGGAAACGTACCGCACCACGGGAAGCGGTCTGAACATTTTCATCCGGCCGATCAAGATCAGCGACGAGCCCAGGTTGAAAGATTTCGTCTACTCGCTTTCCGATCAGAGCATGTACCGCCGCTTCATGTCCAGGCGGACCGATATGCCCCATGAGCGCCTTCAGCAGCTGGTTGTAATCGACTACACCCGCGAAGTCGCCCTTCTCGCGTTCGCAACAGAAGACGGGGATAGCGAGCTCATCCTGGGCGTGGGCAGATACTACATCGATCCGGATCGGCACCAGGCCGAAGTGGCGTTTGCCGTCCGGGATGACCATCAGGCCCGGGGCATCGGAACGGAATTGCTGGCCTATATGACCTACCTGGCCAAGCGGGAAGGTCTTCTGGGTTTCACGGCGGAGGTGCTGGCAGAAAACAAACCCATGCTCCACACATTCGAAAAAGGCGGATTCGATATCAGGAAAACGACTGTCGCCGGCGTTTGCGAACTGACGATGACATTCAAGGGATAACCCTTGACGCATCGTTTCGGACCAGCTTGAAAGCGGAACCGCATGAAAAACCATCTGCCTTGCTGCTTCGGTTAAGGCTGCAATCTCAGCGGGTCCGACCGGACACGCCGGTGCGGGAAAGGCTGCATCGATCCCCCGGGGAATAACTTCGCCGCTGCCTACTTTCCCGATAAAGACCGATCAAACCGATCACCTATTTGGAGAAGGGCTTGCAAAATGAGCACCGAGCGCCCGGAACGCCCGCTGACAGCCCGCTACAGCGATCTGCTGACACTGATCTTCTGGGGATTTTTGCTCGTCTTTCTCTCCTTCTTTTTTCTGTATATCGGCTATCAGCTGGACCAGAAATTCGGTTCCACGCCTTCGCTGATGATCGGCCTTTTCCTCCTGGCCGTCCTCATCTGTCTCGGCAAGTTTTACCAGGTGGCATGGCGCAAATGGGCCGAGCAGGAGCTGCGGGAGAGTGAACGGCGATTGTCAAGCATTCTGCAGGGCTCGCCCATCCCCACTTTTGTGCTGGGGAAAAATCACCGCATCCTTTACTGGAACCGGGCGGTTGAAGTTTTAACCCGGATCAGGGCGGCGGATGTGGTCGGAACGACCAATCACTGGAAGGCATTTTACAAGACGGAGCGGCCCTGCATGGCCGATCTTCTGGTCGATGAATCACCGGATGAAATTTCAAAATGGTATCATGAAATGTTCGTCAAATCCAAACTCATCGATGAGGCTTATCTGGGAACGGATTTTTTCCCGGCGCTGGGTGAGAAGGGAACCTGGCTGCGTTTTACCGCCGCCGTCATTCGGGATTCGGGCGGCAAACTGATCGGCGCTGTTGAAACGCTGGAAGACATCACCGAACTGAAGCGGGCGGAAGAGGAATTGACAAAGGTGAAGCGACTGGAATCCCTGGGTACGATGGCTGACGGGATCGCACACGATTTCAGCAGTCTGCTGTCCGCCATGCTGCGGAACATCTTTGTGGCAAAAATTTCCGTCACCGACGAAGATAAGATGATCGAACAGGGTCTCGAGATCGCGGAGAAAGCCGGACTGCAGGCAAAAGAACTGGCCAACCGGCTGATCACCTTCGCGCAGGGAGGAAATCCGGTCAAGAAGGTTTTGTCCATGGCCGCCCTGTTGCGGGAGACGGCTGCCATCCCGCTTCGGGATTCCAATGTCCACTGCAACTTCGATCTGCCGGACGATCTGTGGCCGGTTGAAATCGATGACAAGCAGATGATACAGGTCGTGCAGAACCTGATCAGCAATGCCCGGGAGGCCCTGCCGGGTGGCGGCGTCGTTTACGTCCGGGCACAGAATGTAACGGTCTCCGGGAGCGAGAATCTCCCCCTGAAAGAGGGAAAATACGTAAAATGGTCCGTGGAAGACCACGGAATGGGGATGGCAGAGGAACAACGGGAGCGGATATTCGAACCGTATTTCACGACCAAACAGAAGAGTGAGACAACGGGAATCGGTCTCGGGCTCGCGATCTGCTATTCCATTGTGAAAAAGCATGACGGCTTTATCGCCGTTCGTTCGGAACAGCACGTGGGAACGACCGTGGAGGTCTATCTTCGGGCAGCAGGGGCGGAGAACATCGCCGGCGAGAGCGCCGCTGAAAGCGGCTCAACACTCCGCCGGAAGAGAATCCTGGTTTTGGATCATGATCCGGTCATGCGGGATATCATGTCAATAATGCTGAATTTTCTCGGTTATGCCTCGGAATTCGCAAAGGATGAGGAAGAAGCGATACAGCTGTTCAAACGCGCCGTCGATGACAGGCAGCCCTTTGCGGCGTCCATCCTGGACGCAACTATACCGGAAGGAGAAGGCGTCGAGGGAATCTTTCAGAAATTGCTGGGCCTGAATCCTCAGGTCAAGACGGTGATTGCGGGAGACGATCCCCGTCAACCGCTCATGTCCGAATTCAGAAGGTATGGATTCAGCGCCGCCATTGTCCGGCCCTACACCATGGACGCCCTGAAAATCATCCTGAACGATTTGCAGTTGTAATTCCCTATTCCACGTGCCATGTCGTCCCGGCAGGAGAGTCCTTGAGAATGATCTTTTTCCCGGCCAGGATCTGCCGGATCTCATCCGCCCGCTGCCAGTTGCGGGCCATCCGGGCCGATTGCCGCTCCGCGATCAGACGCTCGACTTCTGCCGGATCCAGTCCTTTCTTGGCGGACTCCCGATTCCGGTCCTGGCGAAAGTATTCATCCGGATCGGTCATAAACAGCCCCAAGATTCCCCCCAGCTCTTTAAACACATTTTCCGCCTTTTCGAGCACTAAGTCGAGCTCGCCGGAAGCGGCCACTTCCGGATCCGCCATGTAGCCATTCAAAAGCCGGGTCGCCTCGAAGATGTAGCCCAAGGCACGGGCCGTGTTGAAATCGTCATCCATCGCTTCACGGAAGGAATCGATAAGACTCGTCAATCTTTCATGGAGCCCCCTGTTTTTGGCGGAGAGGTCCACGGGATCTGGCGGCATGGTCGGATCATGCCCTTTTCGCCTCTCTCTGATCTTCTGGAGGGTGCCGTAAAAACGGTCCATTCCCTGACGCGACTCCGCCAGGGATGCCTCTGAAAAATCCACCGGGCTCCGGTAATGGCTCTGCAGCAGGAATAATCGCAAAACCTCCGGATGATAGTTGTTCAGCATCTCCCGAATGGTGAAAAAATTATTGAGAGACTTCGACATTTTTTCGCTGTTGACCTTCACGAACCCGTTGTGGACCCAGAAACGGGCAAAGGTTTTTCCGGTCGCCCCTTCGGACTGGGCGATCTCATTTTCATGGTGGGGAAAGATCAGGTCCTCGCCCCCTCCGTGAATGTCGAATGTCTCCCCCAGGAGGCGCTGGCTCATGACGGAGCATTCGATGTGCCAGCCGGGCCTCCCTCTCCCCCAGGGGCTTTCCCACCAGGGCTCCCCCTCCTTGCTCGCTTTCCAGAGGGCAAAATCCAGCGGGTTGATTTTTTTGTCATTGATGTCCACCCTGGCGCCCGCCATCATGTCATCCAGGTTTCTGCCGGACAGCTTTCCATATCCGGGGAAATTCTCCACGGCATAATAGACATCGCCCGCAATCTCGTAGGCCAATCCCCGCTCCATCAGCCTCTGAATCAGGTCGATCATTCCGCCAATGTGTTCCGTGGCCCTGGGCGTCACCGTCGGCGGGATGACTCCCAGTTTTCCCATGTCCTCGTCGTGTTCACGGATATATCGCTCCGAGATCTCGGAGATGCCGACACCTTCGGCATTGCTTTTCTGTATGATCTTGTCGTCCACATCGGTAAAATTTTTTACGAACGTCACATCATACCCACGGTAGCGCAGATACCGGGTGATGACGTCAAAGACGATGGCAGATCGGGCATGCCCCACATGGCAGACATCATAGGCCGTAATGCCGCAGGCATAGATGCCGACTTTCCCTGGTTCGATGGGACTGAACGCTTCTTTTCTCCTGCTAAGGGTGTTATACAGTCTCAAAGCCATGGCACCTCCGCTATGGAAAGAGGGATCGTCTTGTCAATCCCACGCTCTCACCGAAGCCGCAAATGAGATTCATGTTCTGGATGGCCTGACCGGCTGCGCCCTTGATCAGGTTGTCGATAACCGACAGGATAATGATCCGGTTGGTCCGCCGGTCCACCGCCAGGCCGATGTCACAACAGTTTGAACCCCGCACGGAGGAAAGGTTGGGAAACACCCCGGGTTTGCAGATCCGGACAAATGGCTCCTTCCCGTAAAACTCCTGATAACGGGCCGTCAGTTCCGCTGCTGCGACATCCCGCGTCAGGGATGCATAGATGGTGCTCAGAATCCCCCGGTTCAGCGGCAGCAGGTGCGGCGTAAAGGATATCTTTACATCATGCCCCGCCAGCCGGCCCAGTTCCTGCTCCATTTCGGGAATGTGTCGATGTTGCCCCCCGACTTTATAGGCCTTGAATCCCTCATTGACTTCGCAGAAAAGCGATCCGACCAGTGGTTCACGCCCGGCGCCGGTCACTCCGGATTTCGAGTCGACAATCAGGGATGATCGATCGATCCAATCCGTCTTCAGGAGCGGGGCGAGGGCAAGGATGACACTGGTCGGATAGCAACCGGGGTTGGCGACGATTCTGGCCTTCCGGATCTCTGTTCGATGAAGCTCCGGCAAACCGTATACGGCCTCGGCCAGCAGCTCCGGCGCCGCATGGGCGCCGTACCATTGCCCGTAACAGACGGCATCCCGAAGCCGAAAATCGGCGCTCAGATCGACCACCTTTTTGCCCGCCTTTAAAAATACGGGGGCGACGGTCATGGAAATCCCGTGGGGCAAAGCCAGGAAGATGACATCGGCGAGACGAGCCACGTCATCCGGAGAGGCATCCATAAAAGTGAGATCTGTCAATTCCGTAAAGGCGGGGTATACGTCCGCCACTGCGATTCCCGAATATCGGCGCGATGTGATCGCGACGACATTCGATTCCGGATGGGCAAGCAGATGCCTCAAGAGTTCCTGTCCGGTATATCCGCTCGCCCCATAAATCCCGACTCGAACCATCGCGGGTTGCTCCTTCGAAGCGGGTCAGGCATCCGCCTGCCCGAAATAAACTATACGAACATAAAAAAAGGGAGGCTTCAAGCCCCCCTTCCGACATTACCGTTTTGAGAACTGGAACCGCTTTCTCGCTCCGGGCTGGCCATACTTTTTTCTTTCCTTGATTCGGGAGTCGCGGGTCAGGAAACCCGCTTTTTTCAGGGCGGATCGCATGGCCTGATCATACTCGACAAGAACCTTGGAAATGCCGTGTTTAACGGCTCCCGCCTGACCGGCCATCCCGCCACCGCTGACATTGACAAAGAAGTCGAATTTGCCTTTCTTCCCGACCAGTTCAAGGGGCTGCTGAATCAGCATTTTCAGGCTGTCCCGGGTGAAATAGTCGTCGAAATTCCTCTTGTTGACGCTTAGAAGACCCGTCCCCTCTTTCATATATATCCTGGCGATGGCGCATTTCCTTTTCCCCGTTGCATAGTAACGCTTGTCCGTCATATCGCTCTCCAAATCGTCATCAATTTTCTGAATCCCATTGTTGCCCGTTATTCCGTCCGGGCAGGTTAAACACTCAGGACACGCGGGCACTGTGCCTCGTGACCATGTTCACTTCCGGAATAAATTTTCAGCTTCTTGAGCATGGCCCGACCGAGCGAATTTTTCGGAAGCATCCCCTTGACGGCGAGACGGAGAACTTCCCCGGGTTTCTCCTGAAGCATTTTTCCAGCCGACGTTTGCTTTAACCCGCCCGGATAACCGGAATGTCGATAATAGGCCTTGTCCGTTAATTTGTTGCCGGTGAGCCTCACTTTTCCGGCGTTGACCACGATAATAAAATCCCCGGTATCCACATGCGGTGTGTAGACGGGCTTGTGTTTGCCACGCAGTCGCCTCGCGATTTCGCTGGCAAGCCTTCCCAGAATTTTCCCTTCTGCATCGACCACATACCAATCCCTGGTTACGTTTTCCTTCGTCGCGCTGAATGTTTTCATACCCCACCAAAACTCTTTAAAATTAAAATATTAAACTATAGAATTTCGATACATTTGTCAAGGAAAAATCCTATCCACCAATAATCGATGTCGCGTCCTGTCAAGGCACCGCGCCTGGAGTATCAACCATTTCCCCCGAACACGCAAAATCGCCCCAAGCTTAACGGTTCCCCAAACTTCCCAGGCCATAGAGGGAGAGAACAACCATGAACGTTTTGTCAAACTGATCTTTGTCTATTGCACCCAGCGTGTCCGCTTTGATCTTTTCGGAATAGTAAACCCCGACGTTCCAGCATTGTTTATGATAATTGATGCCATAGGTCGTCTCCACATCCCTGCCGTTGAGCTGATCCCTTCGATGGGAATAGAAAAGATCCGTCGTTTTGGTGACGACTGCTTTGAGAGAAAGGTTGCGCTCTTCAATGGCGTTCTGGGTGTAACGATAGGCAAATGTCGCTGCGTCGCCGCGGCTGTCGCTGAGGACCAGGTCATAGTTGCTCTGGATCCAGGCGGAGTCATAGATGTTGTATTCGTTCCGAGCAATCAGGGAAAGGTATTGAGAGGGGTTGAAATCCGTCTCGACCCAAACATTGCTGAACGGTCTCTTCTCGATTCCCGATTCGGCCTCATCCCTTGACGCTTCCTTGAGATCATAGACTTGCGCCAGTTTGAACCTCAGGAATTCCCGGTAACTGGACTTTCCTTCCCGGTCTTTCATCTTGGCGATGAAGCTGTTGGTCAGCGAATAGGTGACCGTACTCTGCTCTCCGATGCGGCTCACAAAGTCGGGAACGTCATTCTGGTACACATTGGGAACATAGGTATAGGTGACTTCCGGAACGATTGCATGACGGATTTTTTGCAGGGTTTGACCCCCCAAGTCAAATACCCTGGAGATTTCCGTCCGCAAATTCGCCGCTGTGTTGTAAACGCTCCGGCTTCCCTGCTTGTCCGTCGGTGCAGCAGAATCATGATCCAGTTGCCAGACCGTCTCGACCAGGCCAAAATAAGGCGTCAACTGACCATAGCCCCACAAGTCCAGCGGAAGGGACAGATAGGGCTTGAAATCGAAAAGGTGCCCCCTCTGTCCGACCGTTCGATAGTAGTAGCCGTATAATGACGAAAATTCCAGATTCAGCGGCGTATCGAAAAGCGGGCGTTTCGTTCCGGTAAAAGTGACTTCGGGATAGGACTGCAATGTCGCGTCATTCGTTACGGTGGCAAAATTATCCGTGTAGCTTCCCAGAATCGTCAGGTTGTACAGGGGCCAACTCTTGACCAGGCGGGCGGTAGACGGCAGGGAAGAGAGCGATTCGTCGGCCTGGAAGGGCACTTTCTTGAACCGATGGATGTCCGTTGTCGAATAATTGTCGCGGTAGTAATTGTGTGTCGCAAAATCCCTGAAGTACCACTTGTCCGATACCTTGCGGATGTCCGTCCGGAAATAGAATGTGGGATCGAAGTTGGTCTGATGGTTCAGGTAGAAGGACCAGCGTTTCTGGTCCGTTTCCCAGTCTCTCGAAATGCCACCTACCGTCTCGTTGACCCGGATCTCATCATTCAGGTAGTCTCCATAGATAGTGCCGAAGGTGTCTTTGCTGGGAAAATAGCGCAGTTCAATCCCTTCCTTGAAGCCCCGCTCCTCCATGTACCGCTGATAGAAGGTGGCATCCACACTGTCCGAGACGGCCCAGAAGAAGGGAAGTTCAACATCCCATCCATTTTGATCGGAATGTGCAACATAAGGTAGCAGGAACCCGGACTGTCTCTTTTTCTTGGCCGGGAAAATGAGATAGGGCATGTACAGGACCGGAACCCCATTGGTCAGAAATCTCATGTGCTTCAGTGTACCATAGCCTTCCACGGTCACGTCCAGTTCGTTTCCGGCCAGTTGCCAGTCCGGCTTGTCCCCGTCACAGGATGTCGCTGTGGCTCCCTCGATGTGATAGGTCGCTTCACCGGTTTTCTCGATCTTGTCCCCGGAAATATAGAAATGATTCTGGGCAAAGAAGACCTTTCCCTGATAGGCGACCCCTGTCTTGCTCTCAATATTAAAATCCACACGGTCGCCCCTCAGTACGTCATTTTTGCTTTTCAGAATTACATTCCCTGTGGCGAGCGCTTCATTTTTCGTCTTGTTGAAGAATACATCCTCCGCCGTCAGGACACCGCCGTCATAGGTTATGACAACCTGTCCCCGTGCATGGTAGGTGTCGGTTTCGGAATCATAGGTGATGTTTTCCGATTCGATGGTCACAGGTCCCTTGGAAGTTTCACCCGGCGCCGGCGCCGCGGCAGTGGACTTTGCAGCCGGAATTTCCGGCGGTGCGGCGCAGGCGACCTCCGGCAGAAGGAACCAGAGCAGGAGAGGCAGCAGGCACTGGCTTAAAATTTTCCTTCGCATTGTTTCTCTCGATGGATTTTGCGATACGCGTTCTTGATTTCACCAATCAGATAGATGGAACCGGTAACGCAGATGAGATCGTCCGGACCGGCTTCCGCCAGCGCCCGATACAGGGCTGCCAACGGTTTCTCGGCGACTACGACGTCCCTCCAATAGGGTGCCGCCACCTTCGCTACCACTTCGGGAGGCAGGGCCCTGCCGCTGTCCGGCCTGGTGATGATCAGACGCTGTGCGATCGTGCACAGCTTCTTCAGCATGCTTCTGCAGTCCTTGTCCTCCAGAACGCCGAATATGACGAGCAGCCGCTTGCCGGCGAATTGCGCCTTCAGGGTGTTGCACAATGCCGCGACGCCGGGCGGATTGTGCGCCGCATCGATCAGCACAAGCGGTCTTTCCTGAAGAATTTCCAGTCTCCCTTCCCAGCGGGTATCTTTCAATCCCTGACCGATGGCGCCTTTTTCGATCCGGTATCCCTTCTCCGAAAGAAGTGCAACCGTTCCCACGGCCAGTGCGGCGTTATCCAGTTGATGCCTCCCCTGTAAGGGACAAAAAAGATGTTTGTGTATTCTTTGAATGCCGCTGAAGGAAAAGAAACCCTGTCCCTCACTGCGGACGCTGAAATCCTTTCCCAGTCTGTACAGCTTTGCCCCTTTCCCGCGGCAGGATTCTTCAAACAGTCGGACCAGATTTCGCTGCCGAACTCCGGTCACACAGGGGACTCCCGGCTTCACGATGCCGATTTTCTCCCGTGCAATGTCTTTCAGTTGCGGCCCCAGGTAATTTTGGTGATCCCTGCCGATATTGGAGATGACACAGACGACCGGATCGGCCAGATTGGTCGCATCCAGACGCCCTCCCAGACCGACTTCCAGTATGGCCAGGTCCACCCCTTGCCGGTTAAAATGATGGAAGGCGACCGCCGTGAGAAATTCGAAATAAGTAATTTCACCGGTTACGTGATTCCGGATTGCCTTGATTTCGGCATTCATTTCCTCCGATGAAATCATGCGTCCGTCAATGCGGATCCGCTCCCGAACGTCAATCAGATGCGGAGAGGTATAAAGACCCGTTCTGTAACCCGCTGCCGTCAGAATGGAGGCCGTCATCGCCGCAATCGAACCCTTGCCGTTCGTTCCTCCGATGACAACCGACGCATACCCGGTCTGGGGATCGCGCAATCTACGAAGCAGATGGTGCATGCGATCGAGGCCCAAACAGATGCGCGCGCTGTTCAGACTGGCAAGATAGTCCTCTGAGCTGACAGGGTTCATTCGGTTGCTTTGACAAAGAACATCCAGGCACTGGGTGCGGCTAAAAAAAACCACGGGGCGGCTGAACGAATGCATGTCCCATGGAACCACGCTCAACCGGAAGAATTCCCTTGACGGAAATCCGCCTGATCAATCTGTCCGGCACGAATCAGGGAACCACTTTGAAAACCTCGTCGCCGGGGCGAACGCGGTCTGCCACCTTGATCCCGATATAGTCTCCCGCAACGGCTTTTTCAACCTTCTGGTTGTTGACTTCCATGGATTCAATGATCTGGGTTAAATCGGTTGTATGACCGAAGAACTTGAGCGTATCGTTGACTAAAACCTCGCCTTCGGTGACTTTAACTGCGGCAACGCTGGGTTTAGCAAAAAATTTGACCACCTCGCCAATCTTAACCTCTGCCATAACGACCTCCTTTCCCACAGCTGATCATCACAAACGCGTGCACTCATTACAGACGTTTTTTGAGTATAACTCTTTCAGTGAAAAAAACAAGAAGAAATGCGAAAAGGCAGAGCCGCATGGACTCTGCCTCAAATGATTCATGGTGCATGGCCTGACCCCAAAAAGGGTCTGGCTTTATTTTTTAGCCGCGGCTGTTTTCTTCTTCACCTTCTGTTTTTCCTTGGGAACCAATCCGATCAATTCGATGACGGAAAGCGGCGCATTGTCGCCCGTCCGGTAACCCATTTTAACGATCCTCGTGTATCCGCCCGCCCGGTCGCGAAAACGGGCGGAAAGATCACTGAAAAGCTTGCCGACCACTTCCGGATCCCTGACAAAAGCGAGCGCCTGTCTTCGCGCATGAAGATCTCCCCTTTTGCCCAAAGTAATCATTTTTTCAGCAACCTGTTTCAGTTCCTTGGCCTTGACATCGGTTGTCCGGATCTTTTCATATTTCAAAAAGGAAGTAACCATATTCCGAAGCATGGCTTTTCTGTGACTTGAGGTCCGGCCCAGCTTACTTCCCGATTTTCCATGACGCATCGATCATTTCCCCTTCCGATCAATAAATAATCTGTTCAATTTCCTCCGATTTTGCCGATCCATCCCCTCATTTGTCCTGATTCCAGGGATGAAAATCGAGTTTCATCCCGAAACTCAAATCCATTTCCTGTAAGATATCCTTGATCTCATTCAGAGACTTCCGGCCGAAATTCTTCGTCTTCAGCATTTCCGCCTCGGTCTTCTGAACGAGTTCGCCGATCAGATTAATGCCAGCATTCTTCAGACAGTTAGCCGACCGGACGGAAAGCTCCAGATCATCGACGTGACGCAACAGGTTGCTGTTCGGAATCCCCTCTTCAGGGATCATGGGGGGTTCCGGTTCCTCCTCAACCTCCTTAAAATTAATGAAGATGTCCAACTGATCCTTCAATATTTTGGCGGCATAGGCCAGGGCGTCCTCGGGACAGACGCTGCCATCGGTCCAGATTTCCATGATCAGCCTGTCATAATCGGCGATTTGACCCACCCGGGCATGGGTAACCGTGTAGTTGACTTTCTTAATCGGAGAAAATGCGGCATCGATATTGATCGTGCCTTCAGGCTGGTCGTAATCCCTTTCTTTTTTGGCCGGCACATAACCTTTTCCGATCCTGACAGCCATTTCCGCCTTCAGGGAATCTTCCCCGGAAAGCGTCGCGATGTAATGATCCGGATTCAGGATTTCAACAGTCCCGTCGCAGATGATATCGCCGGCTGTAATGATCCCCGCCTTGGTGGCATTCAGGTGAATCATTCTCGGCCCATCCTGGTGAAGTTTCAGGCGCACCCCCTTCAAGTTCAGAATGATGTCGGTGACATCCTCTTTGACGCCGGGAACTGTCGAAAACTCATGGAGGACGCCGTCAATCCTGACAGAAACGATCGCAGCACCCTGAATCGAAGACAGCAGGACCCTTCTGAGCGCGTTCCCGAACGTAATCCCGAATCCCCGCTCCAAAGGCTGAGCACTGAACTCTGCGTAGAAAGGCGTATGCGTCGCCTCGTCAATCTCGATCCGCTTCGGTCTTATCATACTCCGCCAGTTTCTTTGCATAATTACAAATTCCTACCCTTCGGGTCAAACTGCAGCGCTTGCAGAATATCGATCCTGATTACTTAGAATAAAGTTCAACGACCAGCTGTTCCTGTACCGGCATTGTCAGTTCTTCCCTGGTGGGGAGAACCTTTAAAATCCCCCGGTAGTTTTCCTTGTCCAGTTCGAGCCATTGCGGAATCCCCCGTCTGGCAATCGATTCCATGGCGTCGAGAATCCGCTCGACTTTCCGGCTGCCTTCCCTGACCTGAACTTCATCGCCCACTTGAAGCTGATAGGAAGGAATGTTGACGGGCTTTCCGCTGACCAGGAAATGATTATGCCGGACCAGTTGCCGTGCCTCGGTCCGGGAATTGGCGAAGCCCATGCGGAAAACCATGTTATCGAGCCGCCGCTCCAGAAAAAGGAGCAGGTTGGTGCCCGTGATCCCCTTTTGGCGATCCGCTTTTTCAAAATAGCCCCGGAACTGCTTTTCCATCAGGCCATACATTCTTTTCAGTTTCTGCTTTGCCCGTAACTGAACACCGTAGTCTGAATGTTTCTTGCGCATCTGACCGTGTTCTCCCGGAGCATAGCCCCGCCGTTCGAAAGCGCACTTCTCGCTGTAACAACGGTCCCCCTTCAGAAACAGCTTGAGGCCTTCCCTTCGACATAACCTGCATGCGGATTCTCTGTACCTTGCCAAAAAAACCTCCCTGATTTTGCGTCAATTCTGTATTGGATGCTGAATATCTGAAAACACGGCCTGACGATCTTTCAGACCCTTCTTCGCTTCGGCGGACGGCAACCGTTATGGGGAATGGGAGTCACATCCCGGATCAGGCTGATGTTCAGCCCTGCAAGCTGCAGAGACCGCAAAGCGGACTCACGACCGGAACCAGGGCCTTTGACGTAAACTTGAACACTTCGCAGGCCATGCTCCCGGGCTTTTTTCACCGCATCCTCTGCCGCGAGCTGAGCGGCAAAGGGAGTGCTTTTCCGCGATCCCTTGAACCCCTGCATTCCAGCGGAAGCCCAGGCAATGACATTGCCACTCAAATCCGTAATGGTCACAATTGTATTGTTGAAGGTCGATTGGATGTGGGCAATCCCTTCGGTAACATTTTTCTTTTCCTTTTTCTTTCCTGTCTTTCTGACTGGCTTTGCCATTGCTCCTCCGGATTGTTATGCACCGTTACTTCTTTTTGCCCGCAATGGACCGTCGTGGACCTTTTCTCGTCCGTGCGTTTGTGCTGGTCCTCTGTCCCCTGACCGGAAGGCCTTTTCGATGCCGCAACCCCCGATAGGTTCCAATGTCCATCAAGCGTTTCAAGGACATGGATACTTCCCGCCGCAAATCACCCTCAACTTTATGTTCCTTGTCGATGATATTTCTAATGGAGGTTATTTCCGAATCGGCCAGATTGTCCGTTTTGGTCTCAGGCGGGACACCCGCTTTCTCGAGAATCTCTTTGGCTCTGGATCGCCCGATTCCGTAAATATAGGTCAAAGCAATCTCCATTCTTTTGTTCTTCGGTAAATCCACGCCTGCAATTCTTGCCACCTGCCAACCTCCTGATGATAATTCCCGCGTCTATCCCTGGCGCTGCTTGTGCTTGGGATTTTCACAAATCACGCGCAACACGCCCCGTCGCTTGATGATCTTGCATTTATCGCAGATCTTTTTGACTGAAGACCTTACTTTCACCTTTCACTCCTTTTCGGCCGTTCGACGGACCTTACTTCCTGATTCGCTGAAAGGACCCTCCACGGCCCGGAACCTTTCTATTTCGTCCTGTAAACAATCCTTCCGCGTGTCAGATCATAAGGGGACAATTCGACCGTTACTTTGTCTCCCGGGAGAATTTTGATAAAGTGCATCCGCATCTTACCGGAAATGTGTGCAAGAACACGATGTCCGTTTTCCAACTCAACGCGGAACATGGCATTGGGCAACGGTTCAATGACGCGCCCCTCAACTTCTATCGGTTCTTCTTTCGCCATAAACGGATCCCGCTCTGTTATTGCTTCACGCTCAGGATGACCGGACCCTGTTCCGTGATCGCCACCGTATGCTCATAATGGGCGGAGAGTTCGCCGTCTTGCGTGACTACCGTCCAGCCATTGTCCAGGACTTTGACCTTGTACGTTCCCGCATTCACCATGGGTTCGATCGCAAGGACCATGCCGCTTTTCAACTCGATCCCCCTGCCGCCAATGCCATAGTTCGGAACGTGCGGTTCCTCATGGAGGCTCTTTCCGATGCCGTGACCGCCAAAATCCCTGACAACGGAAAAGCCGGCAGCCTCCACGCAACGCTGCACACCGGCTGAAATATCGCCCAGGCGATTTCCGGCCCTCGCCTGCCGAATGCCTTCGTAAAGGCTCCGCTCGGTTACCTGCAAAAGTTTCCCGGCTTCTTCTGAAATGTCGCCGACCGGCACCGTAATCGCGGCATCTCCGCAGTAACCTTTGTACCGGACTCCGAAATCGATGCTCAGGATGTCCCCGGATCTCAGCATTCGGTTGGACGGCATGCCATGCACAACCTCCGAGTTAACGGATGTACAGAGGGAAAAAGGATAACCCCGGTAACCTTTGAAGGCTGGTTTGGCCCCCTTTTTCCTGGCTAAATCCTCGGAGTACTGATCCAGATCCAGGGTTGTGACACCCGGCTTTGTCTTCTCCTTCAGCGCTGTGAGAATTTCGGCAACAATGCTGTTGCTGGCTCTCATCTTTTCTATTTCATCCGGTCGTTTCAGGATGACCATCATGCTGAGCCCGTCTCTGTGAATCTGCCCGCTCCGTCAGCGCCTTTTTGCGATACGTCCTTTCTTCATGAAACCTTCATATTGTCTGGTCAGCAGATGCGTTTCAATTTGACCGGCGGTGTCCAGGGCCACCCCGACCACAATGAGAAGAGCCGTCCCGCCGAAGTAGAAAGGCACATTGTAATAGCTGATCAAAATGCTGGGAAGAACACAAACCGCCGATACATAGATCGCCCCGCTGAAGGTCAGCCGGGTCAGCACGTCGTCGATATAGTCGGCCGTCTTTTTGCCGGGGCGGATACCCGGCACATAGCCTCCATACTTCTTCATGTTATCTGCAACGTCCACGGGGTTGAAGGTGACCGCCGTATAGAAATAACAGAAGAAGACGATGAATGCCACGTAGAGCAACTCGTAACCGACCCTTCCCGGAACAAGCGCACCGGCCAGCGTCTTCATCCAGGGATGCGGTATGAAGTTGGCGATGGTCGCCGGGAACATGATGATCGAAGAAGCAAAAATTGGCGGGATAACTCCCGCGGTGTTCACTTTCAGAGGAAGATGCGTCGTTTGTCCGCCATACATCTTCCGACCCACAATCCGCTTGGCATATTGTACAGGGATCCGCCGCTGTCCGCTTTCCACGAAGACGATGACTGCCACGACCACCAGCATCATGATGATGAGAAACAGGACAAAAAATATGCCCATCTCCCCGGTCGACATCAGGCTGAAAGTGCTCAAAATGGCTGCGGGCGCCCGGCAGACGATGCCTGCAAAAATGATCAGCGAGATTCCGTTGCCGATCCCCTTTTCAGTGATCTGCTCCCCGAGCCACATGATGAAGGACGTCCCGGCTGTCAGCGTAATGACCGTCATCAGCCGGAAACCCCAGCCGGGTTCGATCACAATGGATACGCCGGTCGGACCGGCCATGTTTTCCAGCCCGATGGCGATGCCGAAACCCTGGATGATGCTCAGGATCACGGTTCCGTATCGCGTATACTGGGTAATTTTCCTTCTGCCCGCATCCCCTTCCTTGGACAGCTTCTCCAGATAGGGAAAAGCCACCGTCAGCAGCTGAAGGATAATGGATGCGCTGATGTAGGGCATGATCCCCAAGGCAAAAACCGACAGATTGCTCAAAGCACCGCCCGCGAACATGTCAAAGAGCCCAAGCAATGAACCTTTTGCCTGCGCAAAAAACGCCGCCAGGGCGACGGTATCGATTCCCGGCGTCGGAACATGCGCCCCGATCCTGTACACAATGAGCAGCAGAAAGGTATAGAGAATCCGCTTCTGGAGTTCAGGTATCTTGGATATGTTTTTTAAGCCGTCTAACAAATCAGACAACCTCTATAATCGAACCGCCGGCAGCTTCGATTTTGCTCCTGGCGCTACGGCTAACCCTGCGCACCTTGAGCGAAAGAGGGTGCCCCAAATCTCCCTTACCCAGAATCTTGATGCCGTCACCCTTTCTTTTGACCAGACCGGCCTGAAGAAGACCATCCTCGTCAATGACTGAACCTTCGGGAAATCGTTTCAACTGTTCAATGTTGACCGCAATGATTTCCTTACGGAATGTGTTGCGGAAGCCTCGCTTGGGCAATCTCCTCGCCAGGGGCATCTGCCCGCCTTCAAAACCGTGCCCGACACCGCCACCGGAACGTGCCTTCTGGCCCTTGGCGCCTTTACAGGATGTCCCGCCGTGGCCCGATCCGTCCCCGCGCCCCACTCTTTTCCTCTTTTTCCGCGATCCTGCAGGGGGTTTTAGTGAGCCAAGATTCATATGTCCTTCCCCTTCACTTCTTCCATGGAGACCAGATGACCGACCTTCCTGACCATTCCCCGAATTTCGGGGGTGTCATGGAGCAATACGGAACGATTCAGCTTCCGGAGGCCCATACCGGCAAGAATTTTGCGCTGCGCTTCCGGCCTGCCAATATAGCTTTTCAGCAGTGTTATCTTGATTTTCTTCTGCACGAATGACCCCTTTACGAGGAGAGTGGCGCCTCCGCTGTACGCTTCCCTCTCAATGCTAAGATCTGATCCGGACTTTTCAGTCTGCAAAGACCGTCGATGGTTGCCTTGACCAGGTTGTGCGGGTTGTGGGAACCTAAACATTTGGTCAGGATATTGTGAACGCCGGCCACTTCCAGTACCGCCCGGACCGCCCCGCCGGCGATCAGGCCGGTCCCTTCGGATGCCGGTTTCAAAAGAACCCTGCCAGCGCCGTAGTGACCGATCACCTCGTAAGGAATGGTTCTGTTCACAACAGCGACCTGTGTCATGTTTTTCTTTGCCTGCTCCGTACCCTTTCTGATCGCTTCCGGAACTTCATGGGCTTTCCCCAGGCCCGCACCGACAGAACCCTGGCCGTCTCCTACAACAACAACGGCGCTGAACCTGAAGCGCCTCCCTCCCTTAACGACTTTGGCCGTCCTGTTGATCGCAATCACTCTGTCAAGAAGTTCCAATTCTTCCATAAATTCCCCACTCAACCCCTGTGCCATTGCAAAAAAACCACCTGATCTCTCATCCGCTAAAATTTCATCCCCGTCTCGCGAACCGCTTCAGCAAGCGCCCGGACACGACCATGATAGAGAAAACTGCCCCGGTCAAAGACAACTTGAGAAATACCCATGTCCTGAAGACGCTTGGACACCAGTCTGCCGACTTCCTTTGCCTGATCCACCTTGTTCAATTTCCCCAGGCTGCCTTTCAATTCCTGACTCAACGTAGAAGCCTCAGCGATCGTCTTCTGTGCATCGTCAGCAATGGCCTGCACGTAAATATGCAATGCGCTCCGGAACACCGACAAACGTGGCTTCGCTTCCGTTCCGAATATTTTTGCCCTGACTCTTGCCTTTCGCTTCACCCTGATCTTTTTTATCTTCTTGGATGCCAATTCCCTACCTCTTTCAAGCCGCCTGACGACCTCGAATTTCTTCTCGTCTCAGTCTCGCTTTCTTCATCAATGGTCAGCTTCCTACGGATTTCCCAACTTTCCGCCTTACAATTTCACCTGTGTATTTGATCCCCTTGCCTTTGTATGGTTCCGGTTTTTTCAGCGCCCGGATTTCCGCGGCGACGCGGCCGACAAGTTGTTTGTCAATACCGGACACAACGATATTCACGAGTTTGTCAACCTTGATGTTGATTCCTTCCGGAATCACATATTCCACCGGACTGGAATACCCGACCACCAGGCGAAGCCGGTCATTGCTCGTCTCTGCCCGGTAGCCGACACCGGAAAGCTCCAGACCCTTTTCGAAACCCTTGCTGACTCCCGTTACCATGTTGTCGACGAGTGTTCTTATCAGTCCATGATAGGATCTTGCCTTTCTGCTGTCGGATGCTTTTTTGACCGTTACGGATTTCGGATCGAGTGCCACCTCGATTTCCGGCGGAACTTCCATGGAAAGTTTCCCTTTGGGGCCCTCAAACCTGAGCGTGGCTTGATCCTGAAAAATTTTGACGCCACCCGGAACCGATACGGGCTTTTTACCTATCCTTGACATGAACGACTCCCATACCCACTAAGTTTTCAAAACACGCCTTACCAGACATTGCAAAGGATCTCACCGCCGATATTCAGGTCCCGGGCCTCTTTGTCCGTTAGGATCCCTCTGGATGTAGACAGAATCGCCGTTCCATACCCATTCAACACCCTGGGAATTTTTTCACCTCGCACATAGATGCGACGCCCCGGCCTGCTGACCCTCTGAATATCCGTGATGACGGATTTCTTACCATCCTGATATTTCAGATAAATCCGCAACTTTTCACGACCGCCATCATCTTTTTTGGCGTCATAACCGCTGATATACCCCGCTTTTTTCAATACATCGGCAATACGTACATTCATGCGGGACATCGAAACATCTGCGCTCTTGAAACGGCCGCGATTTGCATTTCTGATTCTGGTTAACATATCCGCGATCGGATCGGTCATCCCCATAAAAAACTCCTTGATATTCTTCCTACCAGCTCGATTTTACGACACCCGGTATCTCCCCTTTAAGGGAAAGATTCCTCAGGCAGATTCTGCACATATCAAATTTCCGGTAATATGCCCTCGGTCTGCCGCAAATCGGGCAACGATTGTATGCGCGGACTGAAAATTTAACAGCTCTTTTGGTTTTTGCGATTAACGATTTTTTTGCCACTCCCACTCCTCCAGAGGTTTACCGTGCCTGTGTCCCGTAATATTAATTTCTGAATGGCACACCCATGAGCTTCAACAGTTGACGTGCCTCGTCATCCGTTTTCGCGGTCGTCACAACAACAATATTCATCCCCCTGATTTTATCGATCTTGTCATAATCAATTTCCGGAAAGATGATCTGCTCTTTCAAGCCCAGCGCAAAATTTCCGCGCCCATCAAAGGATTTCGGAGAAATACCCCGGAAATCGCGAACTCTGGGCAGATTGATATTCACCAATCGATCGAAAAACTCGTACATTCGCTCCTTCCTGAGCGTCACAGAGCATCCGATCGACATTCCCTGTCGAAGTTTAAAGGTTGCAATGGATCGCCTCGCCTTGGTGATGACCGGCTTTTGTCCCGTAATGAGGGAAAGCTCCTGAACGGCGCTGTCCAGAATTTTGATGTTCTGAATCGCCTCGCCGAGTCCCATGTTGATGACGATTTTCTCGAGTCTCGGAACCTGCATGCGATTTTTGTAATCAAAAATCTTGATTAACGCGGGGACAACTTCCTTTTCATAATGATCTTTTAGTCTTGCCATTTTCCGGACCTATGTTATGCATCCAATATTTCTTGACATTTCTTGCAGATGCGGACCTTCTTGCCGTCATCCAGGACCTTGTAGCCCACCTTGACGCCCCTGTCGCACTTGCTGCATAGGAACATCACGTTCGACATCTGCAGCGGGCCTTCTTTTTCCACAATTCCCCCTTTGCCTTTCGCATCGGGCTTCTGATGTTTTTTTACAAAGTTCACCTTCTCGACAATTACTTTTCCTTCTTTACGGATGATCTTCATGATCTTGCCGGTTTTCCCTTTTTCCTTGCCGGCTTCGACCTTGACCATGTCCCCTTTTTTCAATCTGTTATGCTGCATATCTCAATCCCTGTCTGCTTGATTGTTGTTGCGCCCCGGTTTCCTTGGATTACAACACCTCCGGCGCCAGGGAAATGATTTTCATAAATTGCTTCGCCCTCAATTCCCGTGCGACCGGCCCGAATATTCTTGTTCCTACGGGTTCCAGTTGATTATTGATCAGCACGGCGGAATTGTCATCGAATTTCAAGAACGTTCCGTCCGGCCTTCGCGTTCCCTTGGCGGTTCTTACGATGACCGCCTTCATCACGTCACCTTTTTTCACCTTGGAGTTCGGGATGGCCTCTTTCACCGAAACGACGATCACATCACCCACGCCTGCGTATCTTCTCTTGGATCCGCCCAGAACCTTGACACAGGCGACTTTCTTCGCACCCGAATTATCCGCCACGTTTAAAACCGTTTGCATCTGAATCATATCTCAACTCCGCCGAACCGAAAGCTTCACCCCGCCTGATTTTCTATTTGGCCTTCTCCAACACCTCAATCATCCGCCAACGCTTCTCGCGACTCAACGGGCGGGACTCAATGATCAGCACCTTGTCGCCCACATTGCAGATATTCTTCTCATCGTGAGCCTTGAATTTAACATAGTTCCGGACATACTTTTGAAAAACCGGGTGTTTTACCAGTCTCTGAGCCCTGACAACAATGGTCTTATCCATCTTGTTGCTGACAACCACGGCCTTGATCATTCTTTTATTGCTTCGTTCGCCCATTACGATCCCGCGACCTCCTTCTGCCTCAGCACGGTCTGTATACGGGCAATGTCTTTGCGAACCCGGCCCATCATTGCCGGGGAATCCAATTGCCCGGAGGTATGGCGAATCCGGAGTCTGAAAAGCTCTTCCGCCAGATCCCTGCTTTTCTGCCGCAGTTCATCCACGCCCATATCCTTGATCTCCTTAATTTTCATCGGATAACTCCCTTGACAGAAACTTGGTGGATATGGGCAGCTTGTGCGACGCCAGCCGGAAAGCCTCCCGGGCCACTTCGCGGGAAACGCCTTCCATCTCATACATCACCACACCGGGTCGAATAACAGCCACCCACTCTTCCGGCGCGCCTTTTCCTTTTCCCATGCGCGTCTCCGCCGGTTTTTTGGTCACCGACTTATGGGGAAAGATACGAATCCAAATTTTGCCACCTCTTTTGACGTGGCGGGTCATGGCAACGCGAGCGGCCTCAATCTGTCTCGCAGTCAGCCAGCCACATTCCGTGGCCTGCAAACCGTATTCACCGAAAGTCACCTGACTGCCACGAACCGCCTTGCCGCCCATGCGTCCTCTCTGCAACTTCCTGTATTTAACCCTTTTCGGAGATAACATGTTTCAGCAACCCCAATCTCTGTACATATTCTTTTTTGGCTTTGCAAAAATTCGTCTATTTATTCGTCTCTTTCTTGCCGGGCAGAACTTCTCCATGAAATATCAATACTTTGACACCGATTAAGCCATAAGCGGTGTGGGCTTCCGTGAAACCGCAATCGATATCCGCTCTCAAGGTATGCAGAGGCACTCTTCCCTCGCGATACCATTCGGATCTCGCCATTTCAGACCCGCCCAGCCTGCCGCCGCAGTTCACCCGGATCCCCTTCGCGCCAAACTTCAAAGCGGAGGTCACACATTTTTTCATCGCCCGTCTGAAGGCGACACGCCGCTCCAACTGGAGAGCAATATTTTCGGCAACGAGCTGCGCATCGATTTCCGGTTTTCGAACCTCCAGGATGTTGATGATCACTTCGCTTTTGGTTACGGTTCTTTCCAGATCCTTCTTGAGTTTATCGATTTCAGAACCCTTCTTACCGATTATGATGCCGGGCCGCGCCGCGTAAATGTTGACTTTGGCCTTGTTAGCCGCCCTTTCGATCTCTATTTTTGAAATTCCTGCATGAAAGAGCTTCTTTTTCAGGTATTTTCTGATCTTTAAATCCTCATGGAGCAATGGGCCATAATTCTTATCCGCGTACCAGAGCGACTGCCACGTCTTAATCCCTCCCAATCTTAGCCCCACCGGGTTAACCTTCTGCCCCAACCTGTCACCTCCTCAGCGCTTACTCTTCATCCAGGATAATGGTTATGTGGCTCATCCTTTTTTTGATCGAGGCGGCCCTTCCCTGTGCCCGGGCGCGCCACCTTTTCAAAGATGGGCCCTGATCGACAAAAACGGCTTTCACATAAAGGATACTGTCATCGATATTCGGATTCTGTTTCGCATTGGCAATGGCCGATTTTAAAACTTTGCCGATAATTCCGCTGGCATATTTCCGCGTAAAAAGCAGCGTGCTTTCAGCTTCACGAATCTTTTTCCCTCTTACCAAATCCGCCACAAGTTTCGCTTTTTGTGGTGATATTCTGATATACTTGGCAACCGCTTTCGCTTCCATATCCCTCTGAACTCCAAACCGTTGATCTCACCAATAGATTATTTGCGGACTTTCGATTTTCGATCACCGGCATGACTGTAAAACGTCCTTGTCGGCGCAAACTCGCCCAGTTTGTGTCCCACCATGTTCTCCGTTACGAAAACCGGCACAAATTTCTTGCCATTGTGAACAGCAAAGGTCTGTCCAATCAACTCGGGCACCACTGTGGAACGCCGGGACCAAGTCTTAATCACGCTTTTACTGCCGGAAGAATCCGCTTTTCTGACTTTATCGAGAAGCTTTTCATCGATATACGCACCCTTTTTAACTGAACGCGCCACCTTTTAACCCCTTCTCTTTACGATATATTTGTCCGTTTTCTTGTTCTTTCTTGTCTTATGTCCCTTTGTGGGGATCCCCCATGGCGTACAGGGATGTCTCCCCCCTGAGGATTTGCCCTCTCCGCCCCCCATGGGATGGTCAACGGGATTCATGGCGACTCCCCGGACGCTGGGACGTTTTCCCAACCATCGAGATCTCCCTGCTTTGCCGATGCTCAGATTCTCGTGGTCGATATTGCTGACCTGGCCGATTGTCGCCTTGCACTCAATGAACACTTTCCGGACCTCTCCCGATGGCAGCCTGACCTGGGCATATCCTCCCTCCTTGGCCATCAGTTGCCCATAGGCGCCCGCGCTTCGAATCATCTGCGCTCCACGACCGACCTTCAGTTCAAGGTTGTGAACCAGTGTACCCAGCGGAATGTTCTTCAGGGGAACCGTATTTCCGGGTTTAATGTCCGCATTGTCGCTGCTGACGATACGATCACCCACAACCACTTTATGGGGGGCGATGACATAGCGTTTTTCACCATCCAGATAACTGACCAGAGCAATTCTGGCGGTCCGGTTTGGATCATATTCGATGGTCACTACCTTGCCCGGCACATCCGTCTTGTCTCGTCTGAAATCAACCAGCCTGTATTTTTTCTTGTGGCCGCCACCGATATGACGGCTGGTGATTCGCCCATTGGCATTGCGTCCCCCCGTCCTTTTCACGGGGCGCAGAAGGCTTTTTTCCGGAACCGCGACCGTGATCTCGGAAAAGTCAGAGCAGGTCTGAAATCTTCGCCCGGGTGATGTGGGTTTATACTTTCTGATTGCCATAAATGAGATCCCTCCCCTCTATACTCCCTCGTAGACCTCAATGCGATTGCCGGGAGCCAAGGTGACAACGGCCTTCTTCCACGAGCGTTTCTGTCCGACAACCCTGCCCAGCCGTTTTTTCTTGCCCGTCACATTCATGACATGAACGTTGAGGACCTTGACTTTGAAGAGTTTCTCAATCGCGTTGACAATTTCGATTTTATTCGCCCTGCGATCGACCTCAAAGACATATTTATTGGCCTCTTCCCTTGCGAGGGTGCTCTTTTCCGTAATCAGCGCTTTTTTAATGATGCGATACAGTTCCATTATGCCAATAATGCCCCTTCAATCATTCTCACAGAGGGTTCCAGAAGTACGACATGATCATGTTTTAACAGGTCATAAACATTGATTCCCTCTGATTTGATCATTTTAATGTCGCTGAGGTTTTTTGAAGATTTTTCCAATACCTGATTCGGCTTGTCCAGAATGAAGAGGGCTTTCCGGAAGCCGAACCGTTCAACGACTTCCTTGAATTTCCGTGTTTTGATCTCTTCCATGGGAAATTCCTTGAGGATAACGATTCGATCCTCGCTGAATTTCATGCTGAGGGCGGAGATGATGGCCGCTTTCCTTACTTTTCTGGGAACTTTAAAGGCATGTTCTTTCGGCCTGGGACCGAAGACCGTCCCCCCGCCCCTCCAAAGTGGCGAGCGTGTTGTACCCGCTCTTGCCCGGCCCGTTCCCTTCTGGCGCCATGGTTTCTTTCCGCCGCCCCGAATATCGCCCCGCTCCTTGGTCGCAGCCGTTCCCTGACGTCTCGATGCCATCTGCATCCGGACGACCTCGTAGACGACATCGTGATTGGCCTGGGCGCCGAAAACGGCATCGTTCAATTCAATCTGCGACACCTTGTTCTTATCAATATCAAATACATCCGCAACCGGCATATCGACTCCCGAATCTAACTGAGCGACCTTGCTTTGATCGCCCTTTTAATCAGCACGATCCCGTTCTTTCCACCGGGCACGGCTCCCTTGACCAGGATCAGATTTTGTTCAGGCCTGACCGCCCATACTATCACATTCTGAATGGTTACCCTCTCGCTTCCCATATGCCCCGGCAACTTCTTTCCCTTGAAGACCCTGGAAGGATCTGCACTGGCGCCGATGGAACCCGGAGCCCGGTGAAACATGGAGCCATGGGTCGCTCTGCCTCCGCTGAAGCCGTGCCTTTTCACAACACCGGCAAAGCCTTTACCCTTTGAGGTGCCGGAAACATCGACGTAATCGCCGACTTTGAAAAGATCGACCTTCAGTTCCTGACCGAGTTCATAAGCATTTGAAGCGGTCCTGAATTCCCGAAGCAACCTGAAGAGCCCTTTGTCCGCCTTATTGAAGTGCCCCTGAAGCGCTTTCGTGACATTCTTCCGCTTCACGCGCCCGAAACCCAGCTGGACGGCATCATACCCGTCGATATCCCGAGTCTTTTTTTGTATCACAACGGAGGGTTCCGCCTCGATGACCGTTACCGCCACAGACTCTCCAAGTTCTGAAAAGATCTGCGTCATCCCCAGTTTTTTGCCAATGATTCCTATTTCCATGATTTCACACGTCTTCACGAAACCGGTATTCTCAAGAAAAACAGGAGATGGATTTCCCGGAACCGTCCATCTCCCTTGCCTGAAATCTAAAGTTTGATCTCCACATCCACGCCGGCAGACAGATCCAGTTTCATCAGGGCATCCACGGTAGACTGCGTCGGCTCAATGATATCGATCAGGCGCTTGTGTGTCCTGATTTCAAACTGCTCTCTCGACTTCTTGTCCACATGGGGAGATCGGTTGACACAGTACTTGTTGATTTCCGTCGGGAGCGGAATCGGCCCTGCTACACGGGCGCCCGTCCTTCTGGCCGTCTCTACGATATCCTCAACGGATCGATCCAGTAGCTTGTAATCGTACGCTTTGAGGCGGATTCTAATTTTTTGATCTTTCATGATTTATACAATCTCATCCGTTTCGCTTCATTCGATGATCTTGCTGACAACGCCCGCGCCGACTGTTCTGCCACCTTCCCGTATGGCAAACCGGAGCTGTTCCTCCATGGCAATGGGGGTAATGAGCTGGATCTCCAGATTGACATTGTCGCCCGGCATCACCATTTCGACCCCTTCGGGAAGCGTGCAAACGCCGGTCACGTCAGTCGTCCGGAAGTAAAACTGGGGCCGGTAGCCGGGGAAAAACGGGGTATGCCGGCCGCCTTCTTCTTTGGTCAAAACATAAACGGCAGCGTTGAACTTCGTGTGCGGCGTGATGGATCCGGGCTTTGCGACGACCTGACCCCTTTCCACTTCCTCGCGCTTGGTTCCTCTCAAAAGGACGCCGATGTCATCGCCTGCGCGTCCCTCATCCAGCGTTTTACGGAACATTTCCACGCCGGTGCAAACGGTTTTAAAGGTCGGGCGAATCCCGATGATCTCCACTTCGTCACCGGTGCGAATGATCCCGCGATCAACCCTGCCGGTCACCACTGTTCCGCGGCCGGAAATAGAAAACACATCCCCTACGGGCATCAGGAAGGGCTTGTCCAGGACACGAACCGGCTCGGGAATGTACTCGTCAACGGCATCCATCAGTTTGAAGATGGACTGGACATCCGGATCGTTTTCATCATCGCTCTCGAGCGCCTTGAGCGCCGATCCACGAATGATCGGAAGTTCATCCCCGGGAAATTCGTATGCCGTAAGCAGCTCTCTCAACTCCAGTTCCACGAGGTCAAGCAACTCCGGGTCGTCGACCAAGTCGACTTTATTCATGTAGACGACGATATAGGGAACCTGAACCTGTCTTGCAAGGAGGATGTGCTCCCGGGTCTGGGGCATGGGGCCGTCGGATGCGGCAACAACCAGAATGGTGCCGTCCATATGCGCCGCTCCGGAAATCATGTTTTTGATATAGTCCGCGTGACCGGGACAATCCACATGGGCATAATGCCTCTTGGCAGTCTGATACTCCACGTGGCAGATGTTGATGGTCACGCCTCTTTCCTTTTCTTCGGGGGCATTGTCGATGGAGTCAAAAGGCCTGAATTCAGCCAACCCTTTCTTGGCCAAGTGTTTGGTGATCGCGGCCGTCAATGTGGTTTTTCCATGATCCACATGCCCAATCGTCCCGATATTGAGATGCGGCTTTGTCCTTTCAAATTTTTTCTTAGCCATTTTTTCCTACCTCCTTAAGCGTTGAATGGTTCCGTTGTTGTCCTATTCGATTTCAGACCTTTGCTTCATGCCTTTCCCGTTTATGCAAGCATCATCCCACAGGTTCCGACGGCAGGGATTCGCCCTTTACCGAAAAACTAAAATCTGTAATGGGCAAACGCTTTGTTCGCCTCCGCCATCTTGTGGACGCTCTCTCTTTTTTTGATGGCCGCCCCGCGATTATTGGCAGCATCAATCAGTTCCGCGGCCAATTTTTCCTTCATTGTTTTTTCGGTTCTCTCCCTCGAATGCAAAATCAGCCAGCGAATCCCGAGAGCAAGACGCCGGGACGGCACAACTTCGGTAGGAACCTGATACGTGGACCCCCCAACCCGTCGCGATTTCACCTCAATCACCGGTTTGACGTTATTGATCGCCTTCTCAAACACTTCGACCGGAGATTCCTTGGTGCGCTTTTCGATGATGTCAAAGGAACCGTATAGGATCGATTCAGCGACGCTTTTTTTGCCCCTCTTCAGAAGGTTGTTGATAAACTTCGCTACCAGTTTGTTGTTGTACTTCGGATCCGGCAGTATTTCCCTTTTTGCGATTTCCCTTCTTCGCGGCATATGAATATCTCCATCCTAACTCGGTCTCTTGGCTCCGTATTTCGACCTGCCCTGTTTTCTGTCCTGAACACCCACGGAATCCAGCGTCCCCCTGACGATGTGATATCGGACACCCGGAAGATCCTTGACACGACCGCCTCTGACCAGTACCACTGAATGTTCTTGAAGATTGTGTCCCATTCCGGGTATGTAGGATGTTACTTCATAACCGCTGGTCAGACGCACTCGGGCCACTTTGCGCAATGCCGAATTGGGCTTTTTCGGTGTCGTTGTGTAAACCCTGACACATACCCCCCTGCGCTGCGGTGAACTGATGAGCGCAGGTGTTGCCGCCTTTTTCTGCATTTTGGCCCGACCCTTGCGAACCAGTTGATTTATTGTGGGCATTCTTCCTCCCGAAAACCTTCGTAGCGATTCTTTTTCTGGATTAGCAAAAGGTGTGCTACATATCAATTTGCTGTTTGTGTGTCAAGTACTTTCTCTTCCGTATTTTCATTTGTTTGCTGATCTTCAAGTTCTGCATTCTCGTCGGCGGTTGTCCGAACCCCGAGTTTACGGTAAATTGAAAGACCCGTGCCGGCCGGGATCAGCCGCCCCATGATAACATTTTCTTTAAGCCCCCTTAAATAATCAACTTTACCCGCCAGAGAGGCTTCCGTCAGAACACGGGTTGTCTCCTGGAAGGAAGCCGCTGAAATAAAGCTCTGGGTGCTGAGGGAAGCCTTTGTGATGCCCAGTAAAATGGGCTTTCCGATCGCCGGCTGACCGCTTTTTGCGATTACCCTCTCATTTTCTTCCTGAAAACGGTATCGCTCCACCTGCTCATCTGAAATGAACGATGTATCACCCGGTTCAACGACCTTGACGCGGCGCAGCATCTGGCGGACAATGACCTCCATGTGCTTGTCATTGATCTTGACGCCCTGGAGCCGGTAGACCTCCTGGACCTCGTCGACCAAATAACGGGCCAGCTCCTTTTCGCCCTTGATGGTCAGCAAATCATGAGGATTGTTCACTCCGTCCATCAAAGCCTCGCCGGCCGCCACGCGATCCCCCTCCTGGACGCTGACGTGTTTGCCCTTCGGGATCAGGTATTCCTTTTCCTCTCCGCTGTCGGGGCTGATGATGATCTTTCTCTTCCCCTTGGCATCCTTGCCGTAGGATACCGTACCGTCAATCTCGCTGATCACGGCAAACTCTTTCGGCTTGCGCGCTTCAAACAGCTCCGCGACCCTGGGAAGCCCTCCGGTGATGTCTTTGGTCTTGGTCGTCTCCCGGGGAATCTTCGCAAGAATGTCTCCGGCGCTGACGGTGTCTCCTTCTGACACGACGAGATTCGACCCGACAGGCAGCAAATGCCTGGCGACGGCGTTGCTCCCGGGAATCTTCGCCGTTTTGCCCTTGCTATCCTTGATGGAGACACGCGGACGCAGATCGGTCCCCCGAAATTCGACAATCACCTTTCGGGACAGGCCGGTTACCTCATCCAGCTGTTCCTGCATGGTTTTTCCCTCTGTGATGTCGCCGAATTTCACGGTTCCATCCACTTCAGCCAGAATTGGAATGGAGAAGGGGTCCCATTCGGCGATGAGATCGCCTTTTTTCAGAACACTTCCGTTCTTGACCTTCAGGTGCGCCCCGTAAGGGACAGGATATTTGCCTCGGCTCCTCTGCTGCTCATCCAGAACATGCACTTCTCCGTTCCGGTTCATCACCACCAGGTCCGCGCCTTTTGAAGTTGCGGATGATTCCATCTTGCTCTTCACCGCATTGATGTTGACGAACTTCACCTTGCCGTCATGTCGGGCCTGAAGGGTGGAGTGCTCTTCAAATTTTGCCGTACCACCGATGTGAAAGGTCCTCATGGTCAGCTGCGTACCGGGCTCTCCGATGGACTGGGCCGCGATGATTCCGACCGCCTCGCCGATGTTGACGAGATGCCCGTGCGCCAGATCGCGTCCATAGCACCTGGCACAGACGCCATGTTTCGATTTGCAGGTCAGCACAGAACGGATATTGACCTTCTCGATGCCCACCCGATCGATCTCATCGGCAAGGAACTCGTCGATGGCCTGATTGGCCTGAACGACAACCTCTCCTGTAAACGGGTCTCGAATCTCTTCCAGGGCAACCCGCCCCAGCACCCGCTCACCGGCCGTCTCAATGATTTCACCGCCCTCCATCAGTGCAGATACGTAAATGCCGTCAATCGTGCCGCAATCATCCTCACTGATAATGCAATCCTGCGCCACGTCGACCAACCTCCGCGTCAGATAACCGGAGTTGGCGGTCTTCAGAGCCGTATCCGCCAGTCCCTTGCGGGCACCATGTGTCGAAATAAAGTATTGAAGGACCGTCAGACCTTCCCGAAAATTCGCGGTAATGGGAGTTTCGATGATCTCTCCGGAAGGTTTGGCCATGAGGCCTCTCATCCCCGCCAGCTGACGGATCTGTACCGCACTGCCTCTCGCGCCGGAATCTGCCATCATGTAAATGGGGTTAAAACTTTCGTCTTCCCTTTTCAAACCTTCCGTCGCTTCCCCGCCCTCCTGACCGATGCCGACCAGCATATCGGCGGCAATCTTCTCCGTTGCCTGGGCCCAGATGTCAATCACCTTGTTATACCGTTCTCCATCGGTGATAAGACCATCCATATACTGCTTCTGGATCTTCACCACTTCCTTGTCCGCCCGGTTCACGATTTCCTTTTTGGTTTCCGGGATCACCATGTTGTCGATGGCGATGGAAGCTCCCGATATCGTTGCATACTTAAAGCCAAGATCTTTGAGTCGATCGGCCAGCAGGACTGTGGTTTTATCGCCACAGGAACGGTAACAGCGGTCAATCAGGTTGGACAGCTCCTTCTTGTTCATCACCCGATTAATGGCGTCAAAGGAGATCTCTTCGGGAATGATCTCGTAAAGAACGACACGGCCCACCGTCGTTTCCTTCAGGGCGCCGTCGATGCGTACTTTTATTTTGGCGTGCAGTTCCACAACGCCGGCATCCAGCGCGGATCGAACCTCTCCGGGACCGGAAAAAACCATCCCTTCACCCCGCACGGAGGATCGGGCTCTCGTCAGATAATAGATACCCAGAACGATATCCTGACCCGGAATGATGATGGGTTTGCCATTGGCCGGCGACAGGATGTTGTTCGTCGACATCATCAGGACCCGTGCTTCGGTCTGGGCTTCAATGGAAAGGGGAACATGGACGGCCATCTGGTCTCCATCGAAATCGGCATTGAATGCCGTGCAGACCAGGGGATGAAGCTGAATTGCTTTGCCCTCGATGAGCACCGGTTCGAATGCCTGAATGCCCAACCGGTGGAGGGTCGGCGCCCGATTCAGCATGATGGGGTATTCGCAAACCACCTCGTCGAGCGCATCCCAGACTTCCGCCGTTTCCCGCTCGACCATTTTTTTTGCGCTTTTCACCGTATTGACATAGCCTTTGTCCTGAAGCCGGTTGTACACAAAGGGCTTGAAGAGCTCGAGCGCCATTTTTTTCGGCAGGCCGCACTGGTGCAGGCGAAGATCCGGGCCGACCGTGATGACGGACCGCCCTGAATAATCCACCCGCTTGCCCAGCAGATTCTGACGGAACCTTCCCTGTTTGCCCTTCAGCATGTCCGAAAGGGACCGAAGGGGGCGCTTGTTGGATCCTGTAATCGCCCTGCCCCGCCGGCCATTGTCGAAGAGGACATCGACGGCCTCCTGAAGCATTCGTTTTTCGTTCCGAATGATGATCTCAGGGGCATTCAATTCCTGCAGTCTTTTCAGGCGGTTGTTCCGGTTGATCACGCGCCGGTAGAGATCGTTCAGGTCCGATGTGGCGAAACGCCCTCCGTCCAGTGGAACCAGCGGCCTCAAATCGGGAGGAATGACCGGGAGGACGGTCAGTATCATCCATTCGGGCTTGTTGGAAGATTTTCGCAGCGCTTCAACGACCTTCAGCCGCTTGACGAGCTTTTTGCGCTTGGTGTCGGAAACCGCCACCTTCAGTTCATCCCGCAGCTCTTTATCGAGTTCGACCAGATCGATTTCCGTAAGGAGCTTCCGGATCGCTTCCGCGCCGATACCGACCTCAAAGGCTTCCGCACCATACTGCTCTCTGAAATCGATCAACTCCTCTTCGGAAAGCAGCTGCTTCTTGCGCAACGGCGTTTCCCTAGGATTGAGCACAATCCAGGACTCGAAATAGAGAACCTTTTCAAGCTCTTTCAACGTCAAGTCCATGACGTTTCCGATGCGGCTGGGAAGGCTCTTGAGAAACCAGATATGTGCGACCGGGGTGGCCAGCGTAATGTGGCCCATTCTTTCCCTGCGCACCTTTGACTGGATAACCTCCACGCCGCATTTCTCGCAAACAACGCCCCGGTGCTTCATCCGCTTGTAACGGCCGCACAGACATTCATAATCCTTCACGGGACCAAAAATCTTTGCACAGAACAGACCGTCCCGTTCCGGTTTGAAGGTCCGGTAGTTGATGGTCTCCGGTTTCTTGACTTCCCCTTTCGACCAGGAAAGGATCTTCTCCGGGGAGGCAATCCCCATCTTGATCAGATTGAAGCGGATGGGATCCTTTGGCTTTTCAAAATAACTGAACACATCTTCCACGGATGTTTTCTCCTTTGGAAATCAAAAATTCAAAGCGTGACCCGAAAGCTCATTTCGATTCAGCGTTTCTCCGTTTTAATTTCTCAAATCACTCCTCCTCGATCAGTTCCACATCAAGTCCCAGGCTCTGCAATTCCTTCACGAGAACATTAAAAGATTCCGGAAGTCCGGGCTCCAGAGTATGCTCCCCCTTCACAATGGCTTCATAAATTCGGGTCCTTCCCGCCACGTCATCGGATTTCACCGTCAGAAATTCCTGCAGCGAATAAGCGGCCCCGTAAGCCTCCATGGCCCAAACCTCCATCTCTCCCAGTCTCTGACCGCCGAATTGCGCCTTGCCGCCCAGCGGCTGTTGGGTCACCAGAGAATAAGGGCCGATGGATCTTGCGTGAATCTTGTTGTCGACCAGGTGATGGAGTTTCAGCATGTAGATCATACCCACAGTAATTTCCTGGTCAAAGGGCTCCCCGGTCCTGCCGTCATACAGTACGGTCTGTCCCGCTTCGGGGAGATTCGCAATCTTCAGCATGTCCTGGATTTCACTCTCATGGGCGCCTTCAAATACCGGCGTCGCCACGGAAATGCCTTTTTTCAGTTTGCCGACGAACTTTTTGATTTCCGCTTCTGTGGCACCGTCCACAAAGCGGTTGCACTCGGGGGAAGCATAAAGCCGTTTCAGCTCTTTTTTCAGGGAATCCAAACTGTAATGCTTCTCCATCAGCGCGCTGATCTGCTCTCCCAGGCCTTTCGCCGCCCAGCCGAGATGGGTTTCGAGGATTTGACCCACGTTCATCCTGGATGGAACGCCCAGGGGATTCAGAATAATATCAACCGGCGTGCCATCGCTGAAATAGGGCATGTCTTCCTCAGGCAGGATTCTGGACAAAACGCCCTTGTTTCCGTGGCGGCCGGCCATTTTATCCCCCACCGAAAGTTTTCGTTTGATGGCAATATAAACCTTGACCAGTTTGATGACACCGGGCGGGAGCTCGTGACCCGCCTTCAGTTTCTCTTTTCTTTCCTCAAACAGGGCTTCCACAAACTCGACCTTCCGGGAAAGATTGGAAAGGAGGGCGTTGATTTTTTCCTCCGTCTGGATATCGTTCAGGATCGATATTTCTTTCCAGAGCGAAAAGGGGATTCGATCCAGGACCTCTTCCGTGAGAATGTCCCCTTTCTTCAGCAGATTTTTTTTCTTCTTCGGATCGACCAGCTTGGCCGCGGACATTTTGCCGACCAGCATGGCATGAACTTTATTCTTGACCGCCTCCGTGACAATCTTGATCTCGTCGTCACGGTCTTTCTGAAGATGCGCCAGGGCTTCATCCTCGATAAACTGGGAGCGCGAATCCTTCTCGGACCCTTTCCGAATGAAAATTTTTGCGTCGATGACGGTCCCTTCTACGCCGGGAGGGACGCGCAGAGAGGTGTCCCGTACGTCACTGGCCTTTTCGCCAAATATGGCGCGCAGAAGTTTTTCCTCTGAAGACAACTGGGTCTCACCCTTCGGGGTGATCTTCCCGACCAGAATGTCGCCCGGTTTCAGGGCAACTCCCATCCGGACAATGCCGCTCTCATCCAGGTTTCTGAGGGCCTCCTCACCGACATTCGGGATGTCGCGGGTGATTTCCTCCTTTCCCAGTTTCGTATCCCGGGCCATGGTTTCAAATTCTTCGATATGGATCGAGGTATAGATATCATCCTTTACGATCCGTTCACTGACGAGGATGGAATCTTCATAGTTGTATCCCCCCCAGGACATGAACGCGACCATGACGTTTCGGCCCAGGGCAAGCTCTCCATTGTCGGTTGCAGGTCCGTCGGCAATGATGTCCCCCTGATTCACCCGGTCTCCCGTATCCAAGATGGGTTTCTGGTTGAAGCAGGTGTCTTGATTGGAACGCTGGTACTTGGTGAGATTATAAATATCGACGCCGATGTCCAATCCGTCTTTTTCATTGCCGTCACATTTCACCACGATCCTCGAAGCATCCACACTTTCTACGATGCCGGCACGTTTGGCGACGACGACCGCTCCCGAATCCCGGGCAACCACGGCTTCCATTCCAGTACCGACGAGGGGGACAGCAGGCTTCATGAGGGGTACGGCCTGACGCTGCATGTTGGAACCCATCAGCGCGCGGTTGGCGTCATCGTGTTGCAGGAAGGGAATCAGCGTCGCTGCCACGCTCACCAGCTGGTTTGGCGACACATCCATCATATTGATGTCGTCCGGAATGACGGTGAGAAAATCCCCCCCCCTCCGCGCAGAGATCAGTTCCTCAACGAAACGGCCATCCTTGTCGAGCGGCCTGTCCGCTTGCGCAATGATGAAATTCTCCTCTTCAATCGCCGTGAGATATCGGACTTCTCCGGTCACTCTGCCGTTCTGAACCACGCGGTAAGGTGTTTCGATGAAACCGAACTCGTTAACCCTCGCATAGGTGCTCAGCGACACAATCAGCCCGATGTTCGGCCCTTCCGGAGTCTCCACCGGACAGATTCGGCCATAATGCGTGGGGTGCACGTCCCGGACTTCAAATCCCGCCCGCTCCCGCGTCAACCCGCCGGGACCAAGGGCCGAAAGACGGCGTTTATGGGTTATTTCAGACAGGGGGTTGGTCTGGTCCATGAACTGTGACAGCTGGGAGGAACCAAAAAACTCATTGACCACTGCGGAAACCGGCTTCGCATTGATGAGGTCGTGGGGCATCATCGTTTCAATATCCTGGAGGCTCATCTTTTCCTTGATGGCCCGTTCCATCCGGACCAGGCCGATGCGGTACTGATTTTCGATCAGTTCCCCGACGGAGCGCACTCGACGGTTGCCGAGGTGGTCAATGTCGTCGACATTGCATTCGGCCACGCCATTCTTGAGGTCAATGAGATACTTGACGGCGGCCAGAATGTCCTCATTGCGGAGAATCGTCACCTCGGTCGGCACATCCAGGCGGAGTTTGTAGTTCATCTTGGCACGCCCCACGTCGGAAAGATCATAACTCTCCGGTTCAAAGAAGAGGCTCCGGAAAAATGCACCGGCCGTTTCCGGGGTCGGCGGATTGCTGGGCCTCAGCCGCCGGTATATCTCAATGATCGCTTCCTCTTTCGTCTCCAGTCGGTCCGTTAACAGTGTATCCCGGATGGATGCGTTGTCCC
Organism: Syntrophales bacterium; assembly: GCA_034678725.1. Lineage (GTDB taxonomy): Bacteria > Desulfobacterota > Syntrophia > Syntrophales > Fen-1087 > JAXDBM01. The sequence goes on from JAXDBM010000093.1 coordinate 64,279, forward strand.
GCTCATCATCAATGTGAATGAAGCTGATCTCACGAATCCCCTTTTCCCGGATTCGAGCCAGTGCCTCCAGCGTCAATTCTTCGTTGCATCGCAACAACATTTCACCCGTTTCGGGTTCAATGACATCGGAAGCCAGGATTTTCCCGAGCATATCGAGGTCACTGATCGCAATGTGCTCGATCTTGAGATCCAGCATCCGCTTCAAATGCGGCTTGGTAATCTTTCTCCCCTTTTTGACGATCACCTCTCCTGTCTTTGACGCCTTGATGTCTTCAGGGGCTTTTTCACCGATGACGGAATCGTCAACAACCAGACGGGGTTCATCACCCTTGATCAATACGGTTTCGATTCCATAAAAGTAATGCAGCAATTGCTCTGTCGAGTACCCCATGGCCTTCAAGAGAATCGTTACCGGCATTTTTCGCCTTCTGTCGATCCTCACATAAAGGAGATCCTTGGAGTCAAATTCCAGGTCCAGCCAGGATCCCCGGATGGGAATGATGCGCGCGGAATAGATCAGCTTTCCGCTGGCAAGCGTTTTCCCTTTGTCATGGTCAAAAAAGATCCCGGGGGACCGGTGCAACTGGCTGACGATGACCCTTTCCGTGCCGTTGATCGTAAAGGTCCCGTTTTCCGTCATCAGGGGGATCTCGCCGAAATAGATTTCCTGTTCCTTGATGTCCCGGATTTGCTTCTGATCGGAACCAGGATCGCTGTCGAATACAACCAGACGGACGACAATCTTCAGGGGCGCCGCATAGGTCATCCCCTTCTGCACGCATTCCTTGAGGTCGTAGCGAACGTTCCCGATATTGTAGCTGACGAATTCCAGGGAACATTTCCGGCTGTAGTCTGAAATGGGGAATACACTCTTGAACGCTCCCTGGAGCCCGAAATTTCCCCGTTGGGACGGATCCACATCTTTCTGCAGGAACTTTTCGTAAGACTTGGTCTGAATGTCAATCAGATTGGGAATATCGACAATTTTCTTGATCCGACCAAAATTTTTTCTAAGCTCGCTCATGGCATCCTTAAATTATGATTTGCTGCCTAAGACTTCTCGCGTTAAAGAGTGATCCTTTTCCCGCATGTCCAATGAAAATTTATTTGATCTCGACGGTGCCGCCGACTTCTTCAATCTTTTTCTTGATATCGGCCGCCTCATCCTTGGATACCCCTTCTTTGATGGGTTTCGGAATTCCTTCGACCATATCCTTTGCCTCTTTAAGTCCCAGACCGGTAATTGCCCTCACGACTTTGATCACCTGGATCTTCTGGTCGCCGAATCCTGTCAGCATGACATCGAACTCCGTTTTTTCCTCCGCTGCGCTGGCCACCTCGGCGCCCGCTGATACAGAAGCCGCAACGGCAACCGGCGCCGCTGCCGACACACCGAATTTCGCTTCCAGTTCCTTGACCAGTTCGGAAAGCTCGAGAACGGTCATTCCCTCAATGAATTTCACGACATCTTCTTTTGTAATCTGGCTAGACATATGCTTTCATTCCTTCCTGTATTTTTTTAATTTGTCTTTTCTCTTTTCTGACGATAGGCTTCCAAAATCTGAACCATACTTCTCGGCACCGCACTGAGGACGCTCACGAACCCCGTCTGCACGCCGACCAAGACCGAGAGAAGTTTCCCCAAGAGGACTTCACGGGAAGGCAGCATCGCCAGTTGGTTCAGCTGTTCCCCGGTGATGACCTTGCCATTCAGCATGCCTGCCCGGATTTCGAGGTCGGCATTTTTCTTGGCAAAGTCGACAAGGACTTTGGCAGTTTCCACCACATCGGTGTAGTTCAGTGCGATGGCCAGAGGACCTTTGAACTGCTCCTGCATTCCCGACAAGTCGGTCTCTTTTGACGCAATGCGAAGAAGGGTGTTTTTCACCACCCTGAATTCCGTGTCCGTCTTGCGGAGCGCATTTCTCAAGGTGGTGATCTTTTCCACATTCAAACCACTGCAGTTTGCAAGCACCGCCAGGTTAAAATGCTTCAGTTTTTCGTGTAGTTCGGCAACGACCAGCTCTTTCGTTTTTCGATCCAATCCCTAACCTCCTTTCATGAAATGACGATTACTCGTTTTCTCTTGACACGTTTCCGTTCCGAATCGTTATAAAGAAAGTCAGAGAACAGATCGGCATACAGGATTCATGAAAAACAACTGCTTTCGCCAGAATTTTTGTTTTCATCTCGGCAGGCCGAATCCGATCGTTTAAACCCATGTACCTGCTGTCTCAGACTTTTTCATCGATCCGACTGAACCGGACCTTTATTTGTTTTAATCCTTTTTCATATATTTCTGACTTCCAGCGGATCTACTTTAATGCCGGGACCCATGGTCGTGGAAATCGATATGCTCTTTAAATAAGTCCCCTTGCTGGATGCCGGTTTCAACTTGATGATCGTTTCGATCAGAGCCGTCACATTCTCCAGGAGTTTTTCGGCGCCGAATGAGACTTTCCCGACAGGGCTGTGAACGATGCCGGCCTTCTCCACCCGAAACTCAACCTTGCCGGCCTTCAGTTCGTTGACGGCTTTCGCCACATCGAAGGTCACGGTTCCCACTTTCGGGTTTGGCATCAATCCCCGAGGCCCCAGAATCTTTCCCAGTTTTCCGACACTCCCCATCATGTCCGGTGTTGCGACCACACGGTCAAATTCAAGCCATCCAGTTTTGATCCTTTCGACAACGTCATCCGTGCCGATGATGTCGGCCCCGGCATCGACGGCTTCCTTTTCTTTTTCACCCTTGGCGAATACGAGCACCCGAACCGATTTTCCAAGACCATTGGGCAAGACCACGCTTCCCCGAACCATTTGGTCGGCATGGGCGGGATTGACTCCCAATCGAATGGCCGCGTCGACCGTTTCGTCAAACTTGGTCCGCGATGTCGCCACAACAAGATCCACGGCTTCTTTCAGTGTATGGCGTTTCCCCCGTTCAACTTTCTGCTTGGATTCCAGATAACTTTTTCCTCTTTTAAACATAGTCAAACCTCTGATTCAATCATCCCGGCCGACTCTTGAGACCGGGTTTCCTGAAAAGTAAAACTTGCCCCGAAGCATATTTTCACCCGATGGTTGCAGGTCTTTCGAAAATGCTTCATCTGATTACGCCGTAATTTCGATCCCCATGGATTTAGCCGTTCCCTCGATAATCCGGATCGCACCGGAGATATCGACAGCGTTTAAATCATTGTATTTCAATTCGGCAATTTCCCGTACCTGTTTTGCCGTGACCGATCCGACCTTCTCTTTTTTCGGGTTGCCGGAGCCTTTTGCGATTTTTGCCGCCTGCTTGAGCAGAACCGACGCCGGAGGCGTCTTCGTCACAAACGTGAAGGACCGATCTGCATAGACCGTGATCACAACCGGGATGACCATACCCTCCTGGCTCTGCGTCATGGCATTGTAGGCCTTGCAGAATTCCATGATATTGACGCCATGCTGACCCAGTGCCGGCCCGATCGGCGGCGAAGGGGTCGCCTTGCCCGCCTTGATCTGCAGCTTGATGTTCGCGATTATCTTCTTTGCCATATGATCACCTGCTCCCTATATTTTGACGCTTCCTTCGCGACAGTTAAATCGGGCCCGGATTCTGTCTGAATTCTTCTCACGCCCCGAAGGAGATCAACTCTGAACAACTTGAATAAAATCCAATTCCACCGGCGTTGATCGGCCGAAAATGCTGACAATGACCCTCAATTTTCCTTTTTCAGGCTTGACTTCATCGATGATGCCGTCAAAATTGGTGAAGGGGCCGTCGATGATGCGCACATGATCACCTTCCTCGAACTTAAATTTCGGCTTCGGCTTTAACGTCCCTTCGTCAATCCTGCTTTTCAGGAGATCCACATCCTTATCGGGAATAGGTGTCGGTTTGTCCCTGCCTCCAATGAATCCCGTAACCTTGGGGGTATCCTTGACAAGATGCCAGGTGTTGTCATTCATTTCCATTCGAACCAGAATGTACCCTGGAAAAAACTTTCGCTTAGACGTCTTTTTTTCTCCGGAAACCAGTTCTACGATATCCTCCTCGGGAATCATAATATCCGAAAAAAAAGGCTGCATGCCCGCCGTGGCAATTCTTTCCTGCAGAGAAAGTTTCACCCTGTTTTCAAATCCGGAATAGGTGTGAACCACATACCACTTGAGAGCCATCTGATTTAACCCAGCGTTAGCCTGATGATTTTGCTGATGCCGAAATCAACAATACCCAGGAAGAGGGAGACAATGACGACCACGATAATGACAACGGATGTGGAAGCAAGGGTTTGTTTGGGTGTTGGCCAGGTAACCTTCTTCAGTTCGACCTTTGCTTCTTTCAGAAATATTTTTACTTTCTCGAACAGGACTCTTATCTTATCCATGAGAAAATCCAATTCAAATCAATTTGAAGATAATTGGCAGGCCAGGAGGGACTCGAACCCCCAGCATCCGGATTTGGAGTCCGGCGCTCTATCCATTAGAGCTACTGGCCTGTTCCATGTTCATATCGGATCGAAGCGATCGGAAATTACTTGGTCTCCCGGTGAACCTTATGGGACCGGCAGAACTTGCAGTATTTTTTCAATTCCAAGCGATTCTGCATGGTCCGCTTGTTCTTTGTCGTCGTGTAATTTCTCTGCTTGCATTCTGTGCAAGCCAACGTAATGATATTTCTCATGATTATCCTCTTTTAAAAACAATGGAGCCCACGACCAGGATTGAACTGGTGACCTCATCCTTACCAAGGATGTGCTCTACCGACTGAGCTACGTGGGCTGATAAATCCTGCGCCTTCTTCAATTTAATGGAGCGGGAAACGGGATTCGAACCCGCGACCCTCAGCTTGGAAGGCTGACGCTCTAGCCACTGAGCTACTCCCGCTTATACATTGAGAACCAACGATTCACTGCCTCTGCATGGTCCATCTTCAGTCATGCATCGGATTAAAGCATGGTGGAGGGGGGAGGATTCGAACCTCCGTAGGCTTCGCCGGCAGATTTACAGTCTGCTCCCTTTGGCCGCTCGGGAACCCCTCCAGTCTTCGATATCGTAACTGGAGCTGGCGATGGGACTCGAACCCGCAACCTGCTGATTACAAATCAGCTGCTCTACCTGTTGAGCTACGCCAGCCGTTAAATACACAACTTACCAAGATAATTAGCGAAACAACCATGACAAGGGCACAGTTTGCCACTGATTGCTCTTGTATGAATCGCGTGAATTTGTTACTTTAAAATCAACACATTATTTTGTCAAGATTTTTTTTCTTTCCGTTTCAAAAAACATCCGCGGAAAATATGTATATTTTTGTGTCCTTGTCTTTCCATGCCTGTGGTTGTAGGCCTGCTTTATGGCAGGTTTCTTCCAGAAAAGTGATCCTTTCCCAGCCGTACGCTGTCGCCACCTGCGGCAACAGCAAGCCGGAATGACGGTCTTTGGTTATATACAAACCATGCTTCCCCACCTCAATCTCCCGAATATCCGAAATCTGCAGGAGCGGACCCAAAACGGAAATTTCAAAGGACAGCTCCTCAAATTCCTCCGGACGCAATCTCGGAAATCTCGGATCGTGAAAGGCCGCGGCGACGGCCATTTCCCTGACCGTCTGATAGAGCGGCTTGATGGCATCGATGTAACCGATACATCCCCGCAACTGATCGTTTTTCTTTAAGGTTACAAAAGCACCCCTTTTTTCCTTCAGAATGTCCGAACGAATCGGAAAATCGCCATACCCGCGACCGGTCAGTTTTGCGGCGATGGAGTCCTGCACAAGGTCATGCAATAAATTTTTATCCTGTTCCGTTAATTCCACATCCGTTCACCGATTATTGACTCAAATCATCAGCTGGAAGGCTCCGATAAAACGCAACGGAAGCATAACCAACAATGCGGCTTCGCCTGTCCCCGACGACATCACCGGAATTTTCATATTTCAGGATTTCGGCGCGGTCGGCTCCCAGTTTTCGAGCAGCCATGATCACGACAGCCGACGGACCGCCGCCACAGGCTTCCGTTGCGCCTTTGGCAAGTTCCATCAACAGACCGGGCGCATCCATTTTTTGCATGCACCGCAAGGCGATACCGTCCATGCGCACGGCCTCTTCATAAGCATAGTCGTGGGAAAGATCGGAGCTGGCCACGAGCAGCACCTTTCGATGGCCGGCCGCATGTACGATTGCGCGAGCGAGTTGTTCACAGGTATCGGCACGCTGATCCGCCATAATCAGGGGGACGAAATGAAATTGACCCAGTGCCCTCTGCAGGAAGGGCAGTTGAATCTCGATGGCATTGTATTCCTGCATGTGCGCATCCGGCAGAACGGACACAACACTGCTTTGCGCCGCAATTTCGTCGGCCAGTTCGGCATGAACCGGAACAATGCCCAAGGGTGTTTCATATCCCCCTCTGTTGAATACGGACACCCCCCGGAATGATGCGCGGTGGCTCGGCCCCACGACAATGACAGCATCATAGGTCCGTCCCCGAATGAGTTTGTAAGCACAGGCAGCCACCTGCCCGGAATAGGCGTAACCGGCATGCGGAGCAAGCAAACCGACCACTTCACCCGGAATCTGCTGTGGGGATGCCTGGTCGAAGAAACGGTCTATTTGCGCACGTAATTCAGACGGGTGTCCAGAATACCAGGAACCGGCGATCATGGATTTTCTCAAAGGCGCAATCACGGTCTCCACCTCGCTTAAATTCCGCAATGTTCCAAACCGGCTTCTGTTAAAGATTCATTGCCTTTTCAAACGCCAGGACATGCCTTCCGGCGTATCCGACACCTCGACACCCAACGCAAGGAGTTTTTTCCGGATTGCGTCGGATTCCTTCCATTGTCCGGTCTTTCTGAGAATCTCCCGCTGCCTGATCAGTTCCCGGGCATTATCGCTGATCGTTTCTTCCTCAAAATCAAGGATACCCAGAACCCCGTCTATTCTTTTCATCATCGAGAAGATCCGATCCCGCTCTACCGCATTCAACTGGGATCGGGACAGAGGAACACTCACCTTCTTCACGAACTCAAAAAGCGATGCCAGTGCACCGGAAATGTTGAAATCATCATCCATTGCCTCCGTAAAGTCACGGTTTAAGTTGTAGAGAAGCTGATCCGTTTCGGAGAAGCCGTCGCCGGCACGAAAGTGGATGAGCCGCTGAATGAATCCGTTCAGCTTCTGTACGGTATTTTTTGCCGTATCCAGAGCGCCGTATGTAAAATTCAAGGGCTTTCGATAGTGGGCGCTCAAAAGAAAAAACCGGATTTCCTTCCCATGATATCCGCGGCTTTCCAGGTCCTCGATGGTTAACACATTGTTCAGTGAGCGGGACATTTTTTTGCCGCCGATCATCAACAGTTCCGTGTTCAGCCAGTAATTGGCCATCCGCTTCCCGGTTGCGGCCTTCCCGATCGCCATGACATTCTCACAATGGGGGAAAACGATATCGGATCCGCTTGCGTGAATATCGAATGTTTCTGCAAGATAGCTTATTGAAATGGCTGCACATTCAAGATGCCAGCTCGGCCGGACATTGCCCCAGCGGGTTTTGTAATAGACCCCTTTCTTCAATTCGCCCAGTGTTGACCTTTTTAGCAATGTGAAATCCATGGGGCTGTCTTTTTCATAATCATCCTTTTCCACGGTCCGGCCATGCTTGATTTTTCCAAGGTCGATATGGGACAGACAGCCGTAATCATCGAGCTTGGATATATCGAAATAGACGGACCTGAGTTTTTCATACGCGTATCCTTTCTGAACCAGTTTCTCCACATATTTCAGCATGGTCTCAACATGATCACTCGCCTTGGGGTAACTCTGATCTCTCGTGATGTTCAGCTTCCCGATATCTTTTAAAAAACCGGCCATGCAGCGCTCGGTGTATTCATGAAGATCCATTCCCGAACGCTCCGCACCCAGGATTGAACGGTCTGCCAAGTCGACAATGTTCATCACATGCCGAACCCCGTATCCCTTGAAGATGAGATACCGTCGAATCAAATCGGAAACAACGAAGCGTCTGTAGCTGCCGATGTGAGGCACCCGGTGAACGGTGGGACCGCACGAGTGCATCAGTACTTCCTCCGGATTGATCGGCTTGAAGAAAGCTTTCTCCCTCGTCAGGGTGTTGAACAGGCGAAGCGTCGATTGCGCTTTGTCCGTGAAAAGCTCCGTGCTGAGGTAGCGCTCGCCGCTGTCCGGGCAGATGGCCACAATGAGACCTTCCGTCATCTCCCTCGCTTTCTGCAGAGCCACATGAACAGCGGCCCCCGAACTCATGCCGACCAATAGCCCCTCCTCCCGCGCCATGCGGCGGGCCATCTCGAAAGCGTCCTGATCGAGAATGTTGATTTTTTCATCCAGTCGCGTTTTGTCATAAATGCCGGGCTGGTACGACTCTTTCATGTTTTTCAGGCCCTGGATCTTGTGCTGCAGGAACGGCTCAACGCCGATGATCCGAATGTCCCGGTTGTATTCCTTGAGTCTTTTCGACACGCCCATGGCCGTCCCCGTCGTTCCGAGGGCCACGACCACCATCGTGACATTACCGTCGGTCTGCCGCCAAATTTCCTCGCCGGTCCCGGAATAATGGGCGGCCACATTGTCTGGATTGTTGAACTGATCTGTACCGAAATATTGATCCGAATGCTCGCGCAGCATAGCGTAAACGACCTCTATTGCCCCGTCCGTGCCCAGGCTTGCCGGTGTGAAACGCAATTCCGCCCCGAGGGCTTTGAGGATTTTCTTTCGTTCCTCGCTGACCCCCTCGGACATGGCCAGGCACAATCGGTACCCCTTGGCCGCAGCAATCATGGCGAGGCCAATGCCGGTATTGCCGCTGGTGGCTTCCAGAATGACCTTGTCTTTCGTCAGTTCCCCCCGCCGCTCGGCCCCTTCGATCATCTGAAGAGCGACCCTGTCCTTGACGGAGCCCCCCGGATTGAAACTCTCCAATTTGACGAAAACCCGGACATTTTTATTGGGATTTAACCTGGAGATTTCGACGATGGGCGTGTTTCCGATCACATCCGCGAGTGTATTCGATGAAGCCTTCATGCATGCGTCCCCGTTTAACCAAGCCGGGCGTATTTTCAGATCAGCGATCTTGCCGACTCCTCTCAACTGTTCAACTGTCCAATTTCAAGATCGGAACTTTGAAAAACTGCACGCCTTCCTCACGGAGCGTTTCTTCCTCCTGATGCGTCGTGGTTCCTTTGATATTTCTCGCTTCTTCCTCTCCACGATGGATTTTCATGGCGACTTCCGCAAACTTCCGACCTACGTCATCGAAGTTTTTTTCAAGATACTCGTTAAACTGCTGAATCGCCTTCATGGGATAAAGTTCCCGCGATTGATTCTTCCTTGAGGGTTTCATCTCCCTGCCCATTACGGCAACGGAAGAGGGCACCACCTCCGCGCCGGCCTCTCCGCAGACAGGGCAGATGACCAGGTGCTGTCTGCTCTGCTCTTCAAAGGCTGCCCGGTCCTTGAACCACCCTTCGAACTTATGATTTTTCCTGCACTTGAGATCGTATATGATCACCGGCCGCCTTGCCCCCGTCTTTTTTTCTCCGCTTGCGTGAAAATAATAATGGACATTTAAAAACAAATTAGATATTTTAGGGAAGTCGGGATGTGGCCCAGTCTGGTAGGGCACTGCGTTCGGGACGCAGGAGTCGCGCGTTCAAATCGCGCCATCCCGACCATTTCACTCCGGAGAACCGCTCCTCCGGCGCACGAACCATCTGCCTGCATGCGAATGACGCATGCTAACCCACGACCGATGCCATCTTGAATATGGGCAGATACATGGCAATGATCATTCCTCCGACGACCCCTCCCAGAAACACCATCATGAACGGTTCCAGCAGCGCCGTCATGGCATCCACCGCCGCATCCACCTCGTCATCATAAAAGTCGGCGATCTTGCCCAGCATGGTATCCAGTGCGCCTGTCGCCTCGCCGACGGCAATCATCTGAACCACCATCGGCGGAAATATCCCCGTTTCCATCAGGGGTTCCGCGATCGTTTTCCCTTCGCTGATGCTCTTCCTGACCCGCATCAGGGCATTTTCAATGATCTTGTTTCCCGCCGTCTTGCTTACAATGGCCAATCCTTCGAGAATGGGAACGCCACTGGCCATCATCGTGGACATGGTTCTCGAAAATCTCGCAACGGCGACCTTTTTCAGCAAAGGTCCGAATACGGGGGCCCTCAGAATGAGATCGTCAATCAGCAGCGTCCCCTTCTCCGTCTTGTAAAAACGCCGGAACGCAAAGATCGCAATCACAATCCCAACAATCGCCACGAGGAAATATTTCTGGGCCACCTGGCTGACGTTGATCAGGAACTGCGTGGGACCCGGCAGTTGACTGCCGAAGCCTTCAAACATTTTCTGGAATACGGGAATGACCTTGACCAGCAGCAACGCCACAACGGCAATGGAGATCACAAGGACGCTGGCGGGGTAGGTCATCGCTCCCTTCACTTTGCTTTTCAGCTTCATCGCCTTTTCCATGTAATTCGAAAGACGCTGCAGGATCACGTCGAGGATGCCGCCGCTTTCTCCTGCGGACACGAGATTCACGAAAAGCTCGTCGTAGATCTGGGGATGCTTCTTCAAGGCATCGGACAGCGTCGACCCGCCTTCGATATCCTCTTTGATGGACCGGATCACTTTGGCAAAAGTCTTGTTCTGCTCCTGCTGCGCCAGCAGTTCGAGGCATTGAATCAGAGGCAGTCCCGCGTTGATCATGGTCGAGAAAATGCGGCAGAAAATGACGACTTCCTTTTCCTTGACCTTCTTTTTCAGGAAGGGCAGGTAGTCCTCCAGATCCTTGGGTTTCGGTTTGATGGTGATCGAAGTCAATCCCTGCCTGCGAAGAATGCCCCGCAGGGCCGCCTCATTCGCCGATTCAATTTCCCCTTTCTTCTTCTCGCCCTTCCTGGTCTCCGCCTGCCACAAGTATACCGGCATCATTCAGCTCCTTCCCGGCTGTCCCATTTATGATGGATATCGTTCAGAAGAATACCCGCCGCCACGGACACGTTCAGGGAATCAATCTTTCCCTCCATCGGAATGCTCAAAAGAAAATCGCATTGGCTTCTGACGATGGATCGAAGGCCTTCCCCTTCCGAACCCATCACCAAGCCGACATTGCCGTGATATGATGCGTCATTCATGTCCTGACCCGATGCCGCATCTGCGCCATAGATCCAGAATCCCTTTTTCTTCAAATCGTTAAGGGTTCTGGCCATGTTGACGACTCTGGCCACCGGCGTGTACAGGACGGCTCCGGCGGATGCTTTGACGACGGCCGCATTGACCGATGCGGAACGATTTGCCGGGAGGACAACTCCATTCACGCCGAAGCAGTGGGCTGTTCGGATCAGGGCGCCCAGGTTTTGAGGATCGGTAATCCCGTCAAGCAACAGCAGCAGACAGCGATGGAAATTATGATGAAGGCCTTCAATGACCCGATCCAGATCCGCATAGGCAAAAGGTTTGCACAGGCCAACGATGCCCTGGTGAGACCGGCGGCCGGCCAGCTTTTCAAGTTCGCGCTTTTCCAGGAATGCCACGGGAATACGTTTCTCCGCGGCAAGTGCCAGGATTCCCTGCACCGGTTCCTTGCCGGCCTCTCTGGCAACGGCAATTTTCAAGATCTGGCAGGATTCCATCTTGAGCGCTTCCGTTACCGGGTTGATGCCATAGATGACATCCATATTCTACTGCATCGAACCGGTCATTTTCAATGCTCCCGCGACCGCAGCCCCTGCGAGATATCCGCCAGGATTTCTTCGGCCGCAAGCTCCGGGTCTTCTGCCGCCCGGATCGGCCTCCCGACCACGAGATAATCAGCACCCCTTCGTATGGCTTCACCGGGCGAAAGCGTTCTTTTTTGATCGTCCCCCTGAATCTTTAACATACCCCGAATACCCGGCGTGACGATCACGAACTGTGGCCCGCAGACGTTGCGGATCGCCTCGACATCTTGAGCGGAGGCGACAACGCCTGTCACACCGGCGTCCTGAGCCATCTTCGAAAGCGTTAAAACAACATCCCCGACCGAACCGTTGAATCCGAACGCTCGCAAGTCATCGTCGTTCAAACTGGTGAGAACGGTGACGGCCAGGATGACCGGAGCGGTTTTCCCTGTCGCCGCTGCCTTGCGTTGCACAGAAGAAACGGTTTCTTCCATCATCTTCCTGCCGCCCAGGGCATGGACGTTGAACATCGAAGCCCCGATCTGCATGGCGCCTTCCGCCGCCCGGGCCACCGTATTGGGAATATCATGAAACTTCAGATCGAGGAAGACTCGGCTTCCCTGTGAAGTGATCTGTCTGACAATGTCCGGACCATAAAGCGTAAATGATTCCTTGCCGACCTTGAACCAGCCGACATGATCTTTCAGCCGCGCCACCCAGGAAAGCACTTCGTCCATGCCTCCGCCGATATCGAGAGCAAAAATCAGGCGGCTTCTCGCTGTCACGCGGAGACTTTCATTCTGTGTATTCTTCATCTCCGATAAACTCCGTCTCATCCGCGACCGGACGGTAGATTTCTTTCACACCGACAAGATGCTCGGGGTGGGCATGGTACACCTTGCCGGCGGCAATCTCCCGAAGCGCCGCGACGATCGCCCGGTTGTTCTTGATATCCGCCAAGGGAGCGGAACCCTTCAAAAGCTGCTTTGCCCGTCGTGCCGTCAACATGACCAGGGCAAATCGGTTGTCCGCTTTCCGCAATGCGTCTTCGACCGTAATCCTCGCCATCTTTTCTCAACAACCTCCTTGATTCCCGTTTTCTGATTGGATCTTCACATGCCGGGGGGTATCCGCCCTGCGTCCGCCCGGTGCAAATATTTTGTCAAACCGCCAAGAACGGCTTCAGCCGTCCTGCCGCCCGCTCCCTCCTGCTCATCTCCGCAATATAGATGGACCGCAGACAGTCAACGGCATGATCGATATTGTCGTTGATGACAACATAATCATACCAGATAACTTCTTTAATTTCATCCATCACCTTGTGCATTCTTCTCCGGATCACTTCCGGAGTCTCGCCACGTTTGCGCAACCGCTGTTTCAGGTCGTCGATTGAAGGGGGCAGGATAAAGACAAAAACACCGCCCGAATAATTTTTTTTTAACGCCCCCGCACCACTCGGCTCCAGATCCAACAGCAGGTTGCATCCTTTGGCCATGTCATGACGAAGGGAATGGATTGACGTACCGTAGAGGTGGCCGTAATTCTCCGCCCATTCGGCAAACTCACCCTGCCCGATCCGCTCACGAAAAGAAGCCTCCGTAATGAAATGATAGTCGACGCCATCCCGTTCCCCCGGCCGGGGAAGTCTCGTGGTGTAGGATACGGAGAAACAAATATCCGGACACCGTTTCATGAATTCACGGCAAATCGATGTTTTCCCCGTTCCGGATGGTGCAGATACAACGATAAAAAAGCCCTCTGCCGAATCGTTTCGGTCCATCGGATTTTTGATAACCTTGTGATCGCACTTATTCAATATTCTGAACCTGCTCTCGTAATTTGGAAAGTTCGCTCTTGATCTCGATCACATGGCGTGATATTTGCGCGTCGCTGCTCTTCGAACCGATCGTGTTTACTTCCCTGTTCATCTCCTGGATGAGGAAATCCACCTTCCTGCCGACGGCTTCCCGACTTTTCAGCATTTCCAGAAATTGTCCGATGTGGCTCCGGAAACGAACGATCTCCTCGGTAATATCGCTCTTTTCGGCCATAATGGCAACTTCCTGACACAAGCGGGCTTCATCCACGGGCATGCCGTCCAGGAGTTCCCGCACCCGATCCGCCAGCCTTCTCTGATACTCCTGCACATTCCGGGGGACACACGCTTCGATTTCACCCAGATATCCGTCGATCAGCGCAATGCGGCTCTCCAAATCTTCACGCAACGCCGCTCCCTCTTTCTGGCGCATCATCGTCAGGGCCTCCAATGCCTCATTCAAAACGACCGCCAGCCCCTCCCAGATCGTATTGACATCGTCTTCGGGCAATTCCACGGGCACAAAAACATCCTTGAGACCGGTCAGCATATCCAGGGTAATCTCATCCGTGAGGCCGAACTGCTCCTTCAACCGGGTCAGCAGGTCGTGATAATTCTTAACCAGCGACAGGTTCATCTCGAGGGGCCGCGCCTCTTCCGTTCCCGCCTGATTTTCCCGCCGAATGGTCACATCGATCCTGCCGCGGACGAGCTGTTCGTTGATCTTCTTTTTGACCTCCAATTCAAGCGGGGCAAGATTCGCCGGCATCCGCAGCGAAAGCTCCAGATAACGGTGGTTGAGCGATTTGACTTCTACAATGTATTTTCGACCGCCGAGGAAACCCTCCGCCCGGCCGTACCCGGTCATGCTTCGAATCATGTTTTCAACTCTCCTTGCATCGGTCTTCATCCTCCCCCGAACCGCCGGCCGCGTTTTTCAAATCCAGCAGGTATTTTTCCCGTACCCTGTTCAACAAACCGATCATTTGACGCCCGGCATAATCGGGATAGGTCCAGGGAAGCGGCCGGAACGTCCCGTCTGAAAAAATCAGCGTCAGGTCCGCATAAATCCCATCCCTCAAATAAGGCCGGTGGGAATAGCCCTTGCCGGTCGCCAGTATCAAATGCGACGGCGAAAGATAGCCCGGATCGATATTGACGCGCCTTTGATCACCCTGTTCATGCAGCGCTTCCATCCGGTTGGTCAGGCACTTGATTTCCGGCAAGGCTTCCGGCCGGATCAGCGGCCCAAAACTGACCATGCGCCGGACCAGCAATTTCCCCATTTCCTCTTCATAGTAATCCGTCTCGGCAAAGGGCATCCCCGCGCTGACAAAATCGGGTTTGCCGAAGCGGACAGTCAGGGTGTCGATCGCCGCGCCGATATCGCTCCAGTCTGCGGAAAAGATGCTGGCCACCAGTTTGACGGCATGGGCAGGCCTGGGTCGGCTCATAAAACCCGTTTCAGCTCCGACAGGGAAACCGTTGCGGTTCCGACCTTGCCCACGACGATTCCCGCGGCATGATTGGCCAGAAATGCGGCCTCCGTAAAGGTCGCCCCGGACGCCAGGCAGAGCGCAAGAACGCCGATCACGGTATCGCCCGCACCGGTGACATCGTAGACTTCTCTCGCTTCTGCCGGAAACCGCGTGTGTTTGATCCGCCTCTTCCTTTCAAAAAGGCTCATGCCCTCCTCCCCGCGTGTAATCAGAACCGCCTTGAAATGATATCGGTTCAGCAGCGTCTCGCCGGCTTGCATTAAATTATCCGCGTCAATCCGTTCCAGACCGGCGGCACGGCCCGCCTCATGATGATTCGGGGTTATGATTTGAAGGCCCTGATAGAGAGAGAAGTCGCTTTTCTTCGGATCAACGCACACCATGATCGGCCGGTCTGATACGATCTCACGGATTCCGTCCAGCAGGGATTGGGTCACAATCCCTTTGCTGTAGTCTGAAATGACGATGGCTCCCAGTTCATCCTTCAGCGCACGGACATAATCGACGATGTGCCCGATGCTGTCTTCGTCCACGGGCTGGCGGCTCTCCCGATCGTATCTCACAACCTGCTGACTGTGGGCCACAATTCTTGTTTTCAGGGTTGTCGGGCGTTTTGCCTCTACAACGATTCCGGATGTGTCTATTTGCCTTTTACGAAATTCACTGACAATCCTTTTGCCCATCTCATCGGCGCCGACAACGCCGGCGACGCGCACTCCGCCTCCGACAGCAAATATGTTGTTCAGGACATTTGCGGATCCGCCGAGCAGCAGATTGTCGGAGGTTACCTCAACCACCGGCACCGGCGCCTCGGGAGATATCCGTGAAACCTTCCCCCAGATGAAGTGGTCCACCATAATGTCCCCCACGACCAGAACCTTGGCGGTAGAGAAGCGATCAATAATATCATAAGCCCTTTTTTTGCTTACCATTTTCAATATTTTTACGGTTTAATATTTCTTGATGAAACCATTGTATCAGGACCCGGTTCAATTCCGGATATTTCACTCGACCGGGAAGCGCCCCTGTCGAATTGCCGAACCGGCAATCCAAATCCATGCCCCTAAAATCTCTTATCCTTTTCACGTTATTATGATCGAATTCGATTGTCAATGATTTTATCTTAAAATCATTGATATATTTTATTTTTTCCGGAAGCAGGCACATATTCCTTATTGACTTCAGCCCGACAATCGAGTAGATTTTAGATTGATTGTAATACATAATTCTAACAATGGAAAGCGTATGCTTCGGTCTGTCATCATTTTGATCCTGGGTGTCGCGATTACGGGCTACATGTCTACCTGTGCCGTCATTTTTTCCCTGGTATCGCCTGGTGAAAATAAAATTCATCGTCTTGCCCGTCTGTGGGCAAAGATGCTGCTGATTCTTTCCAACACACGGGTTACGGTGATTGGAGCGGAAAACGTCCGGATCGGAAAACCGCAGATCTTCATGGCCAATCATCAAAGCGATTTCGATATCCTGATTGTTCTCGGTTTTGTTCCCGGACAGTTTCGCTGGATCGCGAAGAAGGAACTTTTCAAGATTCCCGTGTTCCGCACGGCGATGCGGAATGCCGGATATATTGAGATCGACCGGCAGCAACATGAAATGGCGCTGAAAAGCCTTGACGTTGCCGCCCAAAAAATCCGTGAAGGAAAATCGGTGATGACCTTTCCCGAAGGGACGAGAAGCAGGGACAGCAAAATAAAGCCCTTCAAGCAGGGCATGTTTCACCTTGCCATCAAAGCGGGTGTGCCAATTGTCCCGATTTCCATTGTTGGAGCCGGAGATATCATGCCCAAGCGGTCGCTCAGAATCAATCCGGGAAAAGTAACGATGATCATCGACAAGCCCATCGAAGTCAGTGGCTATACAATTGAGAACAGGTCGGCCTTGATCCAGCGGGTCACGGATGTCATTGTCGACAACTTCAACCGGGCACAAATGGGCACGACCGCAAACCGGCCTGTCGCGGCAAAGCTGACCCAAATGGCATCGGGCGAGGCATGATCGGGATTTTTTCTGGCGGTAATCCGAGATGACGGAAAAACCATCCGCCTTCAAAAGGCCCAGAGAAATTGCCGGGGTCATCATCCTCACCATCGCCGTTTTTCTGTTGCTGAGCCTCTCTTCCTATCATCCCTCGGATCCCTCTTTCACCCACTTTGTCGCAGGGAAAGTAAAAACGCACAACCTCATCGGCTCGATGGGATCCTATACGGCGGATTCCCTTTTGAGGCTTCTGGGCATCGGCGCTTTCTGGCTTCCGGTATTTTTATCCATCGTCTCCTTCAAATATTTCCTGAAGGAGAGGTTTACCCTTCATCCCGCCGGGATCACCGCATTTGGCGGACTGATCCTGGCAACGTCCGCACTTGCCTCGGTTGCTCTGGCTGATATCCCCGTACACGGCATCAAACTGCGTCCCGGGGGGTTGATCGGGTATCTGCTGGACCAGGCAATGAATGCCTTCCTCAGTGTGATCGGCTCCTATATTCTGCTGGTGGTCGTCCTGGTTCTGTCCCTCATGATCCTGATCGATTTGTCCATCGTGTCATTCATGAGCCAGTTGAAAAACCGCATCTTGACGCCCTGGATTCGAGGCACGGAATACTTCACCGGCCTGGTAAATCGCCTGAAGGACAAGAAAATCCTCCCGGAGACAAAAAAAGTTGTAAAAACCGATCCGGTCATCGACCTCCCCCAGCCTAAAACGGAAAAAATACGACCCGCAAAAGTGTCGCAGACCCAGTTTGACTTCGTCCCGCAAAGCGGCCACTTCATCATTCCTTCGCTGATCCTTCTCGATCAAGTCCAGCGTAAAGATCTGCGGATGAAGCGTGAAAGCCTGATCGCCAACGCCAGAATTCTGGAAACCAAACTGGCCGATTTCGGTGTGGATGGAAAGGTGTCTGAGGTGAAACCGGGCCCCGTGATCACCATGTACGAGCTGGAACCGGCCCCTGGTGTCAAGATAAACAAAATCACGAATCTGTCGGACGACCTGGCGCTGGCGCTCCGGGCGCCCAGCATCCGGATCATTGCCCCGATCCCGGGAAAAGCTGCCGTCGGCATCGAAATCCCCAACCTTTCCCGTGAACCGGTGCACCTGCTGGACGTCCTGGACAACGAAAGCTTCCTGCAGTCGTCTCTGAAACTTCCCATCGCCCTGGGAGAGGACATCGTCGGCAGCCCGGTGATCGCCGATCTGATTCGCATGCCGCACCTTCTGATCGCCGGCACTACGGGATCCGGAAAGAGCGTCGGTCTCAACGCCATGATCTGCAGCATCCTCTTCAAGGTTCCGCCCGATGAGGTCAAATTTCTGATGATCGACCCGAAGCGGCTGGAGCTTTCCGCCTATGAAGGCATCCCGCATCTCCTGCACCCTGTCGTGGTCAATCCCAAAAAAGCCGCCCAGGTCCTGCGGTGGGCCGTGGAAGAAATGGAGCGGCGGTATGAAATCATCAGTGAACTGGGTGTAAAGGGAATCGAAACCTATAACCGCGTCATCGACAAGGCGCGCAGCGGAAAGGGCAAGATCAACCTGCCGGTCAAGGAGGGAACCGACACGGATCCGGGTTACTCCGTGGAAGGATTCACATCCCAACACGCACAGAATCCGGCGGATATCGCCAAACGTCAGAAACTGCCTTATATTGTGATTGTGATTGACGAACTGGCAGACCTGATGATGGTCGCGCAACGGAATGTGGAGGAGTCGCTGGCGCGTCTGGCCCAGATGGCAAGGGCGGCGGGCATCCACCTGATCCTGGCGACGCAGCGCCCATCCGTCGACGTCATCACCGGCATCATCAAGGCCAACTTTCCGACGCGGATTTCCTTTCAGGTTTCTTCCAAGGTGGATTCCCGCACGATCCTGGACCAGCTGGGAGCGGAAAAGCTTCTGGGCGCCGGAGACATGCTCTTTATTCCCCCCGGCACGTCAAAGCTGGTCCGCATTCACGGGGCCTTTGTGTCCGACAAGGAAATCGATAAGGTCGTGGCTTTTATTCGAAAGCAGGCCCAGCCTGACTACGACCCCTCCATTGCGGAATATGAACACGAAACGCCGGAGGGTGAAAAGCCGGATGGCGATTTTGACGAAAAATACGACCAGGCGGTGGAACTGGTCACCGATCTGGGGCAAGCCTCTATCTCCCTTGTGCAGCGCTATATGAAAATCGGCTACAACCGGGCCGCCCGACTGATCGAGCGGATGGAAGCGGAAGGTATCGTCGGACCTTCCGATGGTGTAAAACCCAGGAAAATTCTGGTCAAGAAACTCCCCAAGTGATTAATTGCAAGGTTCACATCGTCAGCCTGGGCTGCCCGAAGAATCAGGTGGACGCGGAGGTGATGGCGGCGATCCTCACGGCCAACGGCTTGCAGATCATCGATACGCCCCGGGATGCCGGGATCATCATTGTCAATACCTGCGCTTTCATCCTCCCGGCCAAGGAAGAGGCCATCGACGAAATCCTGAATATGGCCCGCTACCGCAACTGCGGGGCCCTGAAACATCTGATCGTTGCCGGTTGCCTAGCCCAGCGGTACGGCCACGCTCTCGCGAGGGAAATACCCGAGGCAGATCTGTTCCTCGGCATGGCCGAGGTCCCGAATATCTTCGCTCATATCCAAAAGCTGGAGTCAGGCCGGACGCCGGCGGGCCGATCCGTTGTCCGGAAACCTGCCTTTCTGATGAATGCCGGCCACGTTCGCCTGATGACCCACGGCCTTGCCACGGCATACCTGAAAATTGGCGAAGGCTGCTCCAACCGCTGCTCCTACTGTATCATTCCCGAAATCCGCGGGACGTCACGAAGCAGAACGCCTCGGGACATCCTTCGGGAAGCCCACGGGCTGGTCGACTGCGGCATTCGGGAAATCGTCCTGATTGCCCAGGATACGACGGCGTACGGACGAGACCTGAGAAAGAGCGGAGCGGGTCTGCCCGCGTTGATCCGCAACCTGTCGGCCATCGACGATCTTGCCTGGATCCGGCTTTTATACGCCCATCCTGCCCATCTGACGGAGGACGTCCTGTTTGCCATGGCCGCATCGGAAAAGGCATGCCGGTATCTCGACCTGCCGATCCAGCACATCGACGATGTCGTCCTGAAAGCGATGAACCGCCGGACAGACAGAAAAAGAATCGTTCACCTGATACAACAGGCAAGAGAGATCCTCCCCGGCGTGGCCCTGCGAACATCCATCATCACCGGATTTCCGGGAGAAACGGAAGCCCGCTTCAACAGCCTGCTCGATTTCATCCGGGAAATCCGCTTCAACCATCTCGGCGTCTTCACCTATTCAAGGGAAGAGGGCACCCGGGCATCCCTTTTCCCATCCCGCATATCGGAGCGGGAGAAGCAGAGGCGCCAAGATCTGCTCATGGAGGAGCAGGCCGCCATCTCCCGCCAGATCAACCGGTCGCTGATCGGCTCCCGGCAGGAAGTCCTGATTGAAGGAAAATCGGACCGTCCGGATTACGGTTTTTTCGGCCGCTGCCGAAGCCAGGCACCGGAAATTGACGGGATCACCTACATCCGGGGGAAAAAGCTGAAGGCGGGCGAGATCAGAACTTGTACCGTCCGGGAGGCAGCGGAATATGACCTTTTCGCGGATGTGTCATGATGGGATCGATGAGCTCTTGCAGGATGGCCTCACCGGTGGCCGCAATGCATCTTCACCTCTTGGGACCAACTGCAATAGGGGCATCTCATGAGGTTTACATTCCGGTATTTCGGATCCAGGGAAACTTCACGGCCCGCCCAATCCGGAATTTCGATGTGCTGATCTTCCTCGGCCAATTCCACTTCCGCGACGATGAGGCCTTCATTCTCCCCCTTAAATTCGTCGATTTCCCAGGTCATCCCCTTGAAATCGAACGTGTATCGGATTTTTTCAATCAGGGGCCGGTGGCAGTGCCGTTCCAGCAGCTCCTCGGCCTCGCGGAGCGGAATTTCAAACTCGTATTCCGGGCAGGAAAGGCCTGTTTTTCGACCTTTGACGGTCAGGAATCCCCTCTCCCCGGCCGTGCGTATGCGAACAACGCATTCTTCGGCGGCGGACAGATAACCCTGTCGGTATTGAATCCCCGCCGCGCCTTGCCGCCAGCTCTGGCCTTCCACTAGGAATTTCCGTTCCGTTTCCCTTCCCATGGCACGTTTTCGATCACCGCCCAGATAGCCTCCCTTCCCTGGCCGGTTTTGGCTGAAAACAGGACCGGCGCCAATCCGGGCGGGAGCATCAGGGCATTCCCGATTTTTTTTTCGCGGACCCGGACTTGACTTTTCGACATTTTGTCGACCTTTGTAAGGACCGGCAGCACCGGGATGGCCTGTTCATGAAGCCATGCCAGCAGATCGAGGTCCTCGCCGACAGGATCCCGACGGATGTCCATGATAAGGACGACCAGCCGCAGGCTCCTCCTTTCCCTTAGGTAGCGTTCCAGCATGGGGCCCCAGCTTCGCCGTACGGCATCCGGAACCCTGGCAAAACCGTACCCGGGAAGGTCCACGAACACATGGCGCCGGTTGACGAGAAAGAAATTGATCAGCTGCGTGCGGCCCGGGGTGTTGCTGGTTCTGGCAAGACGGCCTCGCAGGACAAGCCGGTTGATCAGCGAGGATTTGCCGACGTTGGAGCGGCCGATGAAGGCGATTTCCGGCAAACGGTCTTCCGGATAATCTGAAGGCCGGGTGGCGCTCTTGATGAATTCCGCCGATTGGATTTTCATTGACCGCCCGGCTCCCGCCCGGTCAAGCGATCCCGACGCGGCAACGGCACCCTTCCATCACGAAATCCCGTGGAACTTCCGCGGAGCGGCACACCTGCATCAGGCCTGTCCCGCTCTCCACCGGAACGATATCGGGGGGCGTCGCCCGGATCATTCCCGTTCGAAGGTGATCCCGTACTTGTCCAGCTTCCGTTCGAAAGTCGGCCTGGATATGCCCAGAATTTCACAGATCTCACCTTTGTTCCGGGTGCTGTTCTCCTTCAGGACCCTGCGGATGTAGTGTTCCTCCACCTCGTCGAGTGTGAGGAGTTTGCCGGGTTCGCCCGTTGCAGACTCGGACGCTCCCGGCTTTGGCTGTCGTCCTTCGTCCGTCAGTTCCGGAAAATCGCCGCGGACGAGAACCTGTCCTTTGGAAACGACCATTGCCCGGACCAGCAGGTTTTCCAGTTCGCGGATGTTGCCCGGCCATTTGTATTTCATGAAAATGTCCATCATCTCATCGGAAACGCCGAGCACCCGCTTGTGGAGGTCTTTGTTGATCTTGGTCAGCAGATAGTCCACCAGGGGGACAATGTCTTCCCGGCGTTCCCGAAGCGGCGGAATCCGGATGGAAACGATGTTGAGGCGATAATAGAGATCGTCGCGGAACCTGTTTTCCTGGACCATGCTTTTCAGGTCTTTGTTCGTGGCTGCAATGATCCGGGCATTGACCCGGACTCGGTCCTTTCCACCGACCCGCTCGAATTCCATTTCCTGCAGCACGCGCAGCAATTTCGCCTGGAGGTTGAGGGACATCTCACTGATCTCGTCGAGAAAGACCGTCCCGTAGCGGGCCAGTTCGAATTTTCCCAGCTTGCGGCTGATGGCGCCGGTGAAGGAGCCCTTCTCGTGTCCGAAGAGCTCGGATTCGAGCAGGGTTTCGACAATGGCGGAACAGTTCACGGCAATATAAGGCTCGTCCGGAGCGGTATTGTGATGAATGACCTTGGCAATCAGTTCTTTTCCGGTCCCGCTTTCCCCCTCGATCAGTACCGTCGTGCGGGTCTGCGAGACGACTCCGATGGTCTTGAAGATCTCCCGCATCTCCCGCCCGGAGCCGATGATGTCCCCCACCTTGAACTGCCGGGACGGTTCCATGAGCAGCCCATCGATCTTTTTTTCCATTTCATAGGTCTTCAGAGCTTTCTGGATGGCCATGTCCAGTTCATCCACATTGATGGGCTTGTGGATGTAATCGAATGCGCCGCCCTTCATGGCTTTGATGGTTGAATCCATATCGTGGTGGGCGGTAATCATGATGACCTTGACGTTTTCATTTTCTTCGCGAAGATCCTCCAGAACCGTGAACCCGTCAATGTCGGGCAGTCGGATATCCAGAATGACGACATCGGGGGAATTTTTGACAAACCGGTTCAACCCCTCCGTGCCGGTATTGGCCGTGACCACGTCGTAGCCTTCCTCTGTCAGATAGAGTTCAAGGGTTTCGGAAATCGACACATCGTCATCAATCACGAGAATTTTCGCCATGCTGCCATCCTTCCTGGTCAATCGGGAAACTCACCATAACCCGGGTTCCCTCCCCCCTGGCGCTTTGAATATCGATCGTCCCCCGGTGAAGATCGATGATTTTCTTGACCTGCGTCATGCCCAGTCCGGTCCCGTATTTCTTTTTTGTGAAAAAGGGATTGAAAATGTGCGGCAGATCCGCTTCGTCGATCCCGCAGCCGTTGTCCTCAACGATGATTCGTATAGCCGGCGGACCCATCCCGTTTCGCCGGGCCGCAATCCGAAGGGTGCCGCTCGGCTCCATGGCATCCACGGCATTCCGGTAGACATTCAGAAAAGCCTGTTCCAGCATGGCCGCGTCCGCCGGAAACAGCGGAATGGACTCCTCGAATTCCGTCACGATCCGGATGTTCTTGTCCGTGACCAGCCGCTCAGCAAGCGCCAGCGCATTTTCCAGGATTCTTCGGATGTCGGAAAGCTCTTTTCGAGGGGCTGCCGGTTTGGCATAGATCAGCACATCGTTGACCAACTCTTCCAGATGTTCGACTTCCCGTTGCGCGATCCTGAATCTTTTCAGGTCGTTCCCTTCCGGCTGCATGCGTTTTTCGAGGATCTGCAGACTCATTTTGATGGAAGAGAGAGGGTTTCTGACCTCATGGGCGATACCCGCCGACAGTTGACCGACCGCTGCGAGTTTTTCACTTTCGTAGAACTTTTTCTCCAGGTTCTTGAATTCCGTGATGTCTCTCTGCACGAAAACATAACGGTCCGTCCCCTTCACAGGCCGCGGCGTCACGAGGAGGCTTCGTTTCGAACCGTCCCGGGCCGTCGCCTCGATCTCAAAGGGGCTGTAGATGCCCTTCTTCACCTGCTCCCAGATTCCCACGAGAAAAACTGTGTGTTCGGGAGCCACGAATTCCGTAAAATGTTTCCCCTTGAGCCCGGTGTACGCGAACGCGCCCTCCCGCGCCAGATCGCCGCTGACATAATTGATGATCCCGTCGCTGCTCATGTCAAAGATCGTGTCCGGTGAACTGTCCACGATCGACTGGAGATAATTATGGACTGATTCAACCTCTTTCCGAAGGCGGATGTTTTCAGACAGTTCGTCCTGAAGACTCTCCGCGTATTCTTTCATGTTGTTGGCCAATTCTTCTTCCCGGGTGACATCCTGCAGGGTCTCGATGGCCGCGATGACCTCACCCTTCTCATCATGGATGGGGGCCGCCAGAAAATAGAGGTAGCGGCTTTTCCCACCCAGGTTCCGGTAAAAATCCCTGGCCTCATAGGCTCCCTGGATCACCGATGATTGCTGCACCCGCTTCTTGCCGTAGTATTTGTCAAGGCCCTCAATGTCGTTGTCCACGATCAGATCGGCGATTACCGGCCGCTTCTCCGGGTAGAAGGGCAGATACTGCTTGTCCGTTCCGATCA
>JAXDBM010000094.1:0-33571 GCA_034678725.1 Syntrophales bacterium
GGGGAGGATCAGTTCCCGCACATTGCAGATGACTTTCTCCTCGAGTTCGGTCTTGTCGTCCTCCCGCCGCTTGAGAAGGACCTTGAGGGCGGTGTTCGCTTCCTCCAGGTTCTTCGATTTTTCCTCCAGCTCCTGTTCCCTCTTTTTCAGGTCCTCCTCCATGCGCTTGCGTTCGTTGATGTTCCGGGCGATGCCGTGAATGGCGACCAACTTTCCGTTCTCTTTCACGCCGCGGGTGTTCACTTCCACCCACACGGCCTCGCCCGCCCTGGTGTAGGTGAGGAACTCCAGGGGGTTCGGTGCGTCC
This sequence comes from Syntrophales bacterium, assembly GCA_034678725.1. Lineage (GTDB taxonomy): Bacteria > Desulfobacterota > Syntrophia > Syntrophales > Fen-1087 > JAXDBM01. The sequence continues at coordinate 308 of JAXDBM010000094.1, forward strand.
AGCTCACCGCCTCTCTTTCGGAAGAGCTTCCGGACGACGGGAAGGTATTTTCTGTCGAGAAGCTTCGCCAGGCTGAGACCGAGCAGCTGTTCGGGCTCGTAGCCGTATGTGCTGGATGCTGCGGCGTTGCAGGAGAGGATGCGTCCCTTGAAATCAAGGATGAAGATGATGTCGTTGGCGTTCTCAAAGAGTTCGCGGTATTTCTGCTCGGACAATCGCATGGCCTCTTCCGCCCGTCGGCGCTCCGTGATGTCCGTCACGATCTCGACGACGCCGCTGAGGGACCCTTTCTCGTCGCACACGGGATAGCTGCGCAGGACCCAGTTCTTCTTGTAAGAGGAGATATCGACGACGTCGTGGGGCTTCCCCGTCCGAAGGGTCTTCTCCGCCGGGCAGATGCTGCAGGCCCGGCTTCGACCGTGCAGGGCCCGGTAGCAGGGCTTGCCGTTGAGCTCGCCGGGTTTCAGGCGGAAGGCCTCATGCATGGCCTTGTTGGCCCAGATCACCTTCAATTCGGTATCGAGAAACAGGACGAGTTCCGTCATGGCGTCGAGAATGACCGCCTTCTCCTGCTCGGACTTTCTCAATTCCTCGAACAGCAGGGTATATTTTTTCTCGATCTCGCCGATTTTCAAATTTTCTCTGCCGGTAGCGTCTGATTTTCTCACATGTTTTCCACTGGATGGGACACTGTGAAAGGGATGCGCTGCATTCAATTACCTGACCGGTCGGCAAGCTCCGGAAACCCGCTTTGGCCGGGGGCTCGGCCTGGACCGGGAAATCATCGATGGATTGCGAATGCGAATCGTTGAATCTTCCATGTCAAAGAAAATTCGGAAACCAATCAGGAAATGGATACCCGTCCGGCTGATCGCCGCGGGGTGCGGATCAACCATTCGGATGCCATCAGCGGGGGGTTCGAAGAGGTCTTTCCCGCCGGAGAGGCAATCGGGCGGGAACCAGGATGTTCACGGGCTCCCGCCCGTCCGATGGCTAACCTTTCTTCGTGTCCTTGTCGGACATGCCCATGCGTTCGCGCGCCGAATCGACCACCTTTTCGGCCTCGTCTTTGACCTCATCCAGCTTGACCTTGGCCTGATCGGCCATCTCGCCCAGCTTGGCAGTCGCCTGGTCGAGCTTCTCCTGGGCCATTCCTGCCACTTCCTTGGCCTTTACCTCGGCCTGCCCGGCCAGCTCCCTGGCTTTGATCTCCGCCTGCGCAGCCATCTCTTTGGCCTTCGCTTCGGCCTGCGCAGCCAATTCTTTGGCCTTCACCTCGGCTTGTGCGGCCAGCGTCTTGGCCTTTTCAGTCAGGCCTTCCAAGGCGTCGGGGATGTTGTCATGGTCCTTGTCCAGCGCATCGCGGGTCTCCTTGATCTTGGCTTCGGCCTTTTCCTTCAGGTCTTCGGCCGCACCCTTTACCTGATCGACGATTTTCTTTAAGTCCATGGGCTCCTCCTTCGACTCAATGCTGTGCTGTCTTAAATATCTATCAATATAGGAAAATCGCACCTCCTTGTCAAACAGTATGATTCCGGGCGTCGCCGGAGTCCGTTCCGATGGCGGCGGCGGATTTCGTGACCCCGGCGTGCGAAGGGTCAGTGTTTCAAAGACCGCACGACGGGACGGTAAAGGAAGAGGTTTTTCCGGATGAAGCTCGAATCCCTTTCGGGATCTTCAAAGGAGTTGCAGACGTACGTTGCCACGAGTGTTCCGTCATGGGCAAATTCGATGTGCTCCTTGCCGGCGTAGCAGAAATTGTTCTGGTCGTAGAGAGGGCTTTTCGGATCGACTTCCGGGATCGGTTCGATCAGGGCCCTCGGTTCGGTCCAGGGCCCCTCGGGGCGATCCGCGGCCTGATACAGAAGCCGGTCGCCGTTGTTTTTCGTGGACAGGTACACGGCGATCCATTTCCGGCGGTCAGCGTGGTACCGGACACTGAGTTCGGAGACGCCGGCATCCAGGACGATCTTCACCGTCGCCGGATTCAGCGCATTCACCCATTGCCCTTCCCGGGTCAGGTACTCGATGGCGCTGGCCGGATCGTCCAGCCTGTTGACGGGAATGCGGGCCAGGATGTTGCCGAAAACACTCGAAAGGCCGTCCGTGAAGGCGAAGCAGGGGTAGGTGTAGATATGATCCCCGTATACGAATGCAGTTGTCGCAAAGGCCACGACGCCCTTCGGGATGGCGGGCGTCAGGTCCAGGTAATCGACGGTCCATTCGTCCGGATGGGCCGCCTCGATGTTTCTGATCCTGGCGATTTTATGCCCCGCGATCTCGAATTTGAAGGGGCCCTGCACGTCCGGATTCGCCTTGATGGATACGAGGGGGACGTACAGCGTGCGGTCCACGATGAAGGGATCCTGCGGCCAGAGCCAGTCCCCGTCGCCGAAAGCGGAGACGAATTCCCCGTTTCTCTTTTTCAGGAAGTATCGGATCTGAAATCCCGCACCGGCGGTGCAGGTCGAAATGGCCATCGTCGTCCCCAGGACCACCTTCATGCCCATGCGGTCCTTCCTGCCGGCTTGGTCGGCAACGAAGGTGTCTCCGAAGAGCCACAGGACGCGCCGCTCGTCCAGTCGGATGGAATAGGCGCCATCCCCGCCGTACCATCCGTCCCGGTCGGGAAAGCCGGGAAGACAAGCTGCGGTGGACAGGGCCTGGGGCGTGCGGGCCTGCTGCAGGGCCGGCGAACAGGAAAAAAGCAGAATGCAGCACAAAAGCAGGGCGGCTTGAACGGCCCGGCGGGATGCGTCCCGGGACGGGATGGTCAATCTCATGGACACTGCCCCCTGGAACCGGCTGCGGGGATCCGGGTGATCGCGGCGGCGGACTGTCGTTTATCAGACGGCCCGCTTCTCACGGTAGTACCATTGCATCTGCTCGGCGCTGCTGTCTTCATCGACATTCTCCTCGGCCATCCGCTTCGCGCCGCGGGAGGGCGGGAGCACCTCCTTGAGGTTCCATTCGTTGTCCCGGCGGCCAAAGGTCCAGTACTCCTCGAAGGGGGTCACGTAGGGTTGCTCCTTCAGGACCGTTTGGCCCTTGCGCTCGATTTTCTGTGCGTGGGCGCTGATGCGAACGGTGAACTCATCTTTCGCCGGATCGGTGAAGTTCCGGACCAGGATCAGCTCCGCCTTGCGCACGCAGATGTTGCGGTACTCCACCGTTCTCCCTTCCATCCGCCACTGCTCGAGCTGCCGGCGCAGGCTTTCGGCGATGTTCGGGAAGAGGTCGTCCGGCAGCAGCTTCGCCGGGTCTCCGGACTCCCGGGCCAGGAAAACGCCGAGAAAGATCTGGCGCGCCCGTTCCAGCATTCGGCCGCGGTCCCAGATTTTGTCGGTTTTCACGAGAAAGTTCAATAGCCGGTCGATGCGCGTCGCCTTTTCCTCCGCTTCCTGTTCGAGCCAGGGCCCGGCCTTGCCTTCCTGTTGCGCCGTTTCCTGATAGATGCCCTTCATCGTTTCATCGGTCAGCATCTCGGCGAAGTTCTCGTCCTTGAGAATGTCGGACTCGCCGGCCTGCTCGATCTCGCGGAGCAGCCACCGGTCCCCGGAGCGCTGAAAGGTCCAGAATTCCTGGAATCGGGCCGGGCTGCTGTCGCCCCGCAGGAACCGGGACGTGCGGTCGTCGAGATAGTAGTCGCGGGCGGAAGCGGTGATGAGCGCAGTGAATTCCCGCTGATCCGGCCTTTCGGTGTAGCGGACGTTGACCAGGTCCACCTGCTCCACCTGGAGGCTGTCGATCCGGTTGATCTCGTGGTTCCGGACCAGCGCCTGCAGCTGTGCCGTGTGAAGGACGTACAGGCTGCGCATGAGCAGCGGCTCCATGGGCCCGTAGTCGCGCTTCTGCCAGCACTCCTGGAGCTTGCGGAAGGTCGAATCGGCGAAGCTTCGCAGGGATTCGGCGGAGACGGAGGGGTCCTGCCCGCTCAGGAATGTCAGCAGCTTTGCCGTTTTCCGTGCCTTTTTGTCGATCGCCTTCCGGCCGTACAGATAGTCCAGATTCTCGCTCTTGCCGGATTTGGAATGCTTCCAGTGGTACCAGATCACAGTGACAACGATCAGCAGCCAGATCGCGGCGAATGTGGTGATGGCGATGATGCAGACGACGCCGCATTCATCGCTGCCGGATCCGGAACTCGATCTTGAACTGCTTGAACTGGAGCGGCTGGAGCTCCCTCCTTTGTTGTGCACCAGAAAGTCCGCTGCGAGGAAGGTGTGGGGTGGACCCACGCTGAGGTTGAAAACCGGCTCTTTTTGCGTGCCTGCCGACGTCTCGAGGACGGTGGCCGGCGTCCAAACGCCTCCGCGCCGGACCAGCAAATGATTGCCCGGCCGAAGCCGGCCCGCCTCCACAAATGTCCCGTCGGCCAGCCCGACGGGGTGATCAACGGTCGTACGGAGTTCACCCCGATCCGTTTTGACTCGGACGACGCGGGCAAGGGTCGTGAAGAGCTTCTCCACGCCGCTGTCGATGGCGCGGCCTTCGGGATCCATGGTCCGGATCCGGTCGTGGATGGAAAGTCGCTCGACGGGCGCGGCGCCCGAGGGGGTGCGGATCATCGTCCCGGCGGGGAAGCAGCCGCCGCCTCCGCCTTTGTTGTGGACCGCGATTCCGCCGGCAAAAAAGGTGTTGGGGGAATCGGTCTGAAGGTTGAAGACCCGGACCCGCTCCCGGACCCGTTCGAGCGAGGCGATGCGCTGTTCCGAAAGGGACCGGCCGTCCCAGGCGAAGATCGCGTCTCCGACGCTGAGCGCGTCAAGCGTCTTGAACGTGCCCCGGCCGATGTAGAAGGGGTGCTCGGGTGTGACCCGAAGGAGGGTCCGGTCGGTCTTGAGGAGGATGTACTCTTTTACGCTGTGGCGAAGGACGTTTCTTACTCTCGCATGGACGATGTCCCCACTCGGTGAGAAGGCGAGCAGTTCGTCCCCGGGACGGACCGCGCTGATCCGCAGGTTCGTCCCGTCGGACTTCAGGATCTCGCTTTCCGGAAGGAAGCACCCTTTGTTGTGGACCGCGATTCCGGCCGGCAGGAAGGTTCCGCCGGGCATGACCAGCAGGTTGTAGGCGGACTGGCGGGAGGGGATTCGCCGCACGGCGGCGATGGGGACGGCGCTGAGCCTTCCGTCGCGAAGACGGTAGACATTTTCACCGGCCTGAAGCAGGCGGGCAACGCGGAATTCTCCCGACCCGACCATGACCGGGTGCTCCGGGGTGAGTCGAAGGGTTTCGCCCCCGGCGGTGATCTCCAGGTATCGATCGGCACGGACTTCGCTGACGGCCCGGACGGTTCCCGGCTCGAGGGTTCCGGCCGAGAGGCTCCATACCGTGTCGCCGGCCCGCAGCCGCTCGATCGCGACGGCGCCCGCGGGCGTCAGGATGGGGGTGCCCTCTGCGAGACAGCCGCCGCCGCCCCTGGCCAGGACAGGGGAAGCGGTAAAAAGAACGATCAGCAGCACGGCCGGGACGGCCCATCGTTTCATAGGCTTTTCACCGATCGGGGCATTTGGAAAAAGGCGCTGCCGCTGCTTTGCGCAGCCGTCAATGAAGCGCCGAGAGGATGCCGCCCAGCACCGCCGCGGCGATTACGATGCTCACGCCGACGATGCAGGCGCCCACCACTCTCCCGTAATATTCCGCCACGGCGCCGTTTCCGCGGAGAATCTCCTTCTCCTCATCGATGTTCGGGGTCAGCCGGTTCATCATCCTGGGGACCACGGCCGAAGCCAGCAGCACGAGCACGATGCCGACCAGTCCGCCCACCAGCGAAAAAACCAGGGACCATCCGATGTTGCTTATCGTCTCGATCATGGGAACCCCCTTCACCTGCGCGGCGGAAAAAGCCCGCCGCCGTCATCTGCGCGACTGGATCAGAATTTTACCTGCGGGACCTCGCGGTCTCCGGACGCCTCCATCTGGAAGAAGGGTTCAGCCTGGAAATGGAAGATGCCGGCGATGATGTTTCCGGGGAACATCTCCACCTTGTTCTTGTACTGCATGGCTGCGTCGTTGTAGTACTGGCGCGCAAATCCGATCTTGTTCTCCGTGGAGGCCAGTTCTTCCTGCAGGGCGATGAAGTTCTCGTTGGCCTTCAGGTTCGGGTAGGCCTCCGCCAGGGCAAAAAGGGCCCGCAGGGACCGGGTCAACGCATTTTCCGCGCTGGCGCGCTCCTCGACGCTCCCCCGGGATGCCGACGCTTCCTTCCTTGCCTGGATGACGGCGTCCAGCGTTTGCCGTTCGTGGGCGGCGTAGCCCCGGACGGCCTCGATGACGTTCGGGATCAGGTCGTGGCGGCGCTTGAGCTGCACGTCGATGGAACTCCAGGCGTTCTTCACCGCATTGCGGGACCCGACGAGACCGTTGTAGAGGCTGACGGCGAAGACGGCAAACGCAGCGACGAGACCCAACACGATTATAGATGAGACCATGTTTTTTCCCTCCTGGGCGAATCGGGCTGTGATCGGCTTGTACAAAATCCGGGTTTCGGTTTGGACGACCCATGAGCCATTGCGTCCGGCAAGAACACGCTTTTCAGCGTGCCGAGTATAGGGGGAGGGCCTGCGGTTTGTCAAGCCGGGAATGGCCGCCGGCGGAGAGGCGGCGTCCCTAAAGCTTCCGGGACAGGCAGTCGGCTTTCCAGAGGCAGTCGTTTTCACATTCCGTTCGGGTGCGGTAACAGGGCGAGTAGCCTTCCTTCACCTGAATGTCCCGAATGATCTCCTGCTTCGAGCGGCCGACGCGAATGTCGACGCCCCAGCGCTTTGCAATCTGTCGAACCTCATGCATCTTCATGCTTCACGCCTCGCTTTGTCTTTCCGGTTTTGCCGGCCACGCGCTCATTCGGGGCTGCCGACGATGCTTATGCGGACGATCGCCGTTCCGTCCGGACCGATCGGCCGGCTGTCCTCCAGGCCGACCCTGCCTATTCCCTTGAGCCGTTCCAGGAACGCGGGCACATGCCGTGCGGCGATTTCTGCCTCCATGAATCGGATCCGGCCCTGCTGCCGGCTTGCAACGATCCGGGCGCCGAAGCGGCCGAGCGCCGCATCGATCGCCCGGGCGGCTGCGGATGCATCCCCGACATAGACCTTCAGGTCCAGGCGGGTCTCGACGGCGGATTGCAGCGGGGCGGCCGGGGATGCCCCTTTCGCCCCTTCTGCGGTCGCGCTTCCGCCGGTCTTTCGCATCATTTTGTGTTCCGATGCAACTGTTGCGGCTTCACGGTCGGGCCCGAGCCGGTCCGCCCTGTCCCGGGCGCGGTCCGGGGCCTCCTGCCGGACTGCTGCCGGTTCCGCCTCTCCGTCGCGCTGCGCGGGCGGGCGGGCAGCCGCACGGTCTTTTCGAAGCGGCGCCGCAAATTCCGCGGTCCCCTCCTCCTTCCCGCGTTTCATTACAGGGGGTGCGGAGGATTGCTCCCGGATCGGTTCGGGTGGCCGCAGGGCGGACGCCTGTCCGGCCGGAGCGGCTCCGGTGGCGTGCGAAGGCGCCTTCACCGGTTCCGCCGTGACCGCTCCTTTTCCGGAGCTGTCGACGGGGGCGGGCAGGGGCGCTGTCCTTTGCATCTCCGGTCCGCCCGTCTGAAAGACGTAGACGGCCGCAACAGCGATCAGGACCATGGCCATGGCCTGAATGGGGATCCTGATGTGCAGCGGGTAGAACAGCCGCCGCAGGAGTCCCCGCTTCCTTCCGGCCTCCTCGCGAACCCGGGCCATGATTTTTTCCTCGAAGAAGGGCGGCGCTTCCACCGCTTCGAGATTCCGAAGGATCTCGGTGGTCTTTTTCAAGTCGGCAAGGGCCCTGCCGCAGCGGGAGCAAGTAGAGATGTGTCCCTCGATCCGGTCTTTCTCTTCCGGTGGGAGCTGTCCGTCCAGGTAGGCGGGGAGCCGGCTTTCGATCTCGCTGCAGGTCATTTCAAATCACCGAATAGCGGGCGCAGGCAGTCTTTCAGGGCGCTTCTGGCCCGGAACAGCCGCGACTTGACGGTGCCGTCAGGCATTTTCAGCACCGCACCGATTTCCTCGTAGGAAAACCCCTGGATGTCCCGAAGAACGATGACCTCCCGCTGTTCCTCGTCGAGCCGGCCGATGCACGCCTGAACCCTGGCCTCCATCTCCCGCTTTTCCAGACGCTCCGCGGGCGAGGTTCCCTGGGCACAGAGCCCGTCCTCGAACTTTCCGTATGCGATGTCGGCCGGGTCGTCAAGGGATATCCCGTCCCGGCGGGCGCGGGCGGCCCGCTGCGCCCGGTGACTTCTCGCCCGGTTCAGGACGATACCGGTCAGCCAGGTTGAAAACCGGGCGTCCCCCCGGAATTTTCCGATCGACCGCCATGCCGAGAGGAAGGACTCCTGGATTACGTCGCAGGCATCGTCGTAGTCCCCGGTCATCCGGTAGGCGATATTGAGCATCCGCTTCTGGTGCTTGCGGACCAGGGACGCGAAGGCCTCCGTATCTCCCCGCCGGCAGCGGGTGACGGAACCAGCGTCGTCGTCTTCGACGGACTGGTTCCGCGTATTCCCCGGGTCAGGAATATCCGGCAAGGTTTCTCCTTCTGTCATTGCGGCTCCATCGGGAACATTCCACCATTATCGAAGCATGTGGCGAGGCTAACATGTTGCGCCGCTCCGCGCAATGACCATCAGCCCGTCGTTACACGCCCGGGGCCGGGGCCGGACAGGGCCAGGGCTTTGCCGGCGGCGGGGGCGCGTAGCCGCCCCGGTCCCAGAGGCGGTTGGGCGGGCGCCGGGGCGGCGGGTCGCATTCGGCGACCCCCAGCCTGCACAGCGTTGCATGCCATTCATACTTGAGGAGGATGGTTTCCGCCGCCCGTCTTTCCGGCTGGAACGCGACGATCCGGGAGGGGGAATAGGCGTCGCGGCCGTAACCGGTGCCCGCGCTCTCCAGGGCCTGTTCCGACCGGGTAGCGCCTTTCCGCATCCTTTCGCCGGCTGCAGACGGAACGGCGGGACCGGCATCCGCCCTGTCGTACGAACCGGCCGCCTTGCCCTCCCGGTCGTTCGGGCCGGACGGCGTGATCCGGGACAGCGGTAGCCGCCATCGCCGCATTTCCGGATAGACCGCGACGGCGATGACCCCCATGGCGGACTCGTCGCCGAAGGCCGCAGCGTAGGATTCGGGCGCATCGGTGAAGTAGAAGCGGTTGACCCGGTCCTGCGCTGTTCGCCAGCCGGAGAACGCGCCGAAGCCATGGGGCTCCAGGATGTACATTCGCTCGTGGCTCTGCAGCGCGGACTTTCCGCCGCTGATGATGTTGCGGCCGTCCACGGCAATGACCAGGCCGACGCGCCGGTCGAGCCGGTTCCGCACCTCGATGCGGTAATGGTCGCCCCGGTTTGCCTCGGCGTACACCTTTTTGAGGCCGTGGCGAATCTTCACCGGGTAGGTCGGCAGCGTGCGGCCGTCGTCGGTCACGACGCGGACCTCCACGGCGTCCCCGACGCCCCCGGCCCATGCGCCGGAGGCGCACAGGAAAACTGCCAGAATTACTGCTGCGATGGTTTTCATGGTCCCTTCCTCCTTGTCTGTGGTTGTTGCCGGATTAGACAGGGGGAGGAAGGAAAAAGTTCCCGGAAAAATTCTGAGCCGGTAGCGGGCGTTTGCGCCCGCTTTGGAGGCCGGGCGTCGGCATCATGGCGGGGGGTTGTGTCTTATCCCCACAGGATCAGGCCGGTCTCCTGACGGGAAGCCAGTTTCTCATGGCAGGGCAGGACCCGGATGCCGTAGCTGTAGGGGCCGTTCTCCCGGATGACATACTCGGTGGAGAAGGTGAGGACACCGTCCGCGCCCCGGTTGGTGATCTGCAGCGGGATGTATTCGGGGGCGGCGACGGCCTCCCGGCCGTCCTTTTTCCCGATGACCAGTTCGACCAGGACCTCTTTCGGTTCGAGTTTGCCCGGGTCGATGCGCACCCGGATCTGCAGGGGCTCGTTCACGGGGATGTTGTCGCCGTGGATCCCCTCCACCATCACGTCCAGGAGCTTGAGCGAGGAGAAGCGCATGGGGATTTTCCGCTTCCAGTCGGCCAGGGCCCTGGCCAGGGCGAAGCCCTCCCGGACCAGCGCCTGCTCTCTTCGGGCCGTCGGCGCATACATGTCCCGGTAATATTCCAGCAGCATCCTTTCCGTGTTGAACCGGGGGATCAGGGTTTGCATGGACCGTTTGATCATGGCGATCCACTTTTCCGGAATGCCGGACCCCTGCCGCTCGTAGTAAAGTGGAATAACGGTGTTCTCGAGGAGCGAATAGAGGGACTGGGCGTCTTCGGCATCGGCGTTTTCCGTCTCCTCCTCGTAGCCCTTCCGGACCGGCCCGATGGTCCAGCCGTTGGTCCCGTCGAACCCCTCGCACCACCAGCCGTCGGAGACGCTGAGGTTGAGGACGCCGTTGGCCACCACCTTGATCCCGCTGGTCCCGCTGGCCTCGTAGGGCCTCCTGGGCGTGTTCAGCCAGACATCGGAGCCCTGGACGAAGTGGCGGGCAACCCGAATGTCGTAATCCTCGACAAAGAAGATCCGGCCCCGGAAGCGCTCGTCCTTGCAGACATCGATGACCTTCCGGATGAGGCTTTTGCCCATCTCGTCGTTGGGGTGCGCCTTGCCGCCGAAGAGGATATGGACGGGGCGGCTCTCGTCGTTGACGATCGCGGCCAGGCGGTCCGGATCGGACAGCAGCAGGTCGGCCCGCTTGTAGGGGGCGAAGCGGCGGGAGAAGCCGATGATCATGGCCCCCGGGTTGATCCGTGAATAAAGCTCCTCACGCCAGGTCTTGGAATCGCTGTATTTGGCCCAGTTGCGGGAAAGGTAATCCCGCAGCAGGTCGATGGTCTTCTGCCGGATTTCATAGCGCGTCCGCCAGAGGATGGTGTCGGGGATGTCCTGGACCCGCTTCCATCGCTCCAAATCGGTCAGGTGGTTCTCCCAGTTCATCCCCAGGTATGCGTCCAGGATCTCCTTCATCCTCGGCGCCAGATAGGACAGGATGTGCGCGCCGTTGGTGACGTGCCGGATGGGGATGTCGGCGTCGTTGAAGCCCTTCCACACGTCGCGCCAGATGTGCCTGGAAAGCTGGCTGTGCACGCGGCTCACGGCATTGCGCCGGTGGGTCATCCGGAGCGCCAGCACGTTCATGAAGAAGGGCCTCTGCTCGCCGCTTTCCTTCTGCCCCAGCTCCCAGAACTGCGACCAGGACATGCCGGTCCACTTGACGAAGTTGCCGAAGTAGTGCTCCATGAGGTCCCGGCTGAAGCGCTCGTTGCCGGCTTCCACGGGCGTATGGGTCGTGAAGACGGTGCTGCCGCGGACCACCTCGCTGGCCTCGTCGAAAGAAAGCCCGTCCTCCGTCATCCGCGCCGCGATCAGCTCGAAGAGGAGAAATGCGGAATGCCCCTCGTTGATGTGGTAAACGCGCGGCCGGATGCCGAGGCGCTTGAGCAGTTTGATGCCGCCCATGCCCAGCAGGATTTCCTGCTCGATCCGGGTGCGCGGGTCGGCCCCGTAGAGCCGCGACGTGATCTTCCGGTCCTGGGGCGTGTTGCGCGGCGTATCGGCGTCCAGGAGATAGAGCGAGACCCTGCCCACCTTGACTTCCCAGATGTTGGCGTAGAGCGTCCTTCCCGGCAGCTCCAGGGAGATCTGGACCTCGTTGCCGCGATCGTCCTGGACGATCTGGACCGGCATGTTGGACAGGTCGCTCTCCGGGTACTCCGCGATCTGCACGCCGTTCCGGTCGATGACCTGCCGGAAGTATCCGCTCCGGTAGAGAAGCCCCACGGCGACCAGGGGGATGTTCATGTCGCTGGCCGTCTTCAGGTGGTCTCCGGAGAGGGTGCCCAGACCCCCGGAGTAGATGGGCAGGCATTCGTGCAGGCCGTATTCGGTCGAGAAATAGGCGATGGGCGATGATCCCCGGATTTCCGGCACGGATTGGATTGCCGGGGAGAGTTGCCGGTCGTTCATGTAGTCGTCAAACTGCTTCATGATCTGCCCGTACAGGTGCAGATAGCTCCGGTTTCCCGATGCCTCCTTCAGGATGTCCGAAGACAGGGCTTCCAGCATCATCACCGGGTTGTTGTTCATCTGCATCCACAGCTTCGGATTCAGGGAAGCGAACAGGTCCAGCGCCTTTGGGTGCCAGGACCACCACAGGTTGTAGGCCAGCTCCCGAAGCCGGGCGATGTTTTCCGGCAGCGTCGTCACCGCCGTGAAGGTGCGGAAGTGGGGCTGCGTCGAGACGACACCCGCGAAGGTGTGCCTGGCCTCCGGCCTCCCGGCCGCCAGGGCGAGCTTTTCGCTGCGGTCCTCGGCCACGGTCAGGGCCTTTTCGTAGGCCAGCAGGTAGGCCTGGAAAAAATCCTTCCAGTTGGCCTTCAGCGCCGAGGAGCGGGCCATTTTCCGGCGCCTGTCGAGTTCCGCCTCATCCCAGGCGAGGAGATCCGTGAAGATGCCGAAGAGCTGGTCTTCGATCGCCTCGAGCGGCTGTGCCTTCCGGTTCAGAAGCAGGACGCCGCCGTTCTGGCCGTTGGTGTGCTGAACCCAGAGCCCGAATCCGGCCTGGTCGGTGGTGACGGTCGGCACGGCGTAAGCCGCGCTTTCCAGGGGCGTGTATCCCCAGGGCTCATAGTAGGATGGGAAGACGCCCAGGTCGCAGCCGGAGAGGGCCTCGTAATAGGTCATGTTGATCAGGCCGTCATGGCCGTTGAGATAGGCCGGGATGAAGACGACGCTGACCCGGTTCGACGGCAGGTTCTTGAGCCCCAGCCGGTCGCAGGCCTGCAGGATGGGATCGGAGGCCTCGTTCTGAAGCCGGTGCGTGGAGATGGGGGGATTTCCCGGCTCCCACTTGCCGCTGTCGTCCTGAAGGGAAGGGATCAGGTCGGTGTGCCCGCCGATGACGAACAGGCAGGCCAGCACGCGATCCCTTTCGCCCATCGTCCTGTCCAGACGGCCCAGGGCTTTGAGAAACACGTCGATTCCCTTGTTCCGGTACTCGTAGCGCCCGGATGTCATGATGATCCGGGTCCGCGGGGAGAACTCCCTGCGCAGGAAACGTCCGGCGGCGGCGAGGATGCGCTCCCTGGATTTGCGGGACGGCCCCCGGTTTTCCGTCAGGTCCGGAATGTGATCCATGTCCAGGCCGTTGGGGGTGATGACATCAGGGCAGCGGCCCAGGAAGTTCTTGGCTTCCGAAGCGGTGATCTCGCTGACGGTGGTGAAGCAGTCCGCCTCCCTTGCCGTGGCCGCCTCCATGGAATATTTCGCCGTGATCTGGTGGGCGCCGGCCTCCCGCTGCGGCGAGATGTCCTCCATGGCGGCGTAGATGTCCATCCCCGAGCCGGCCAGGCTCCGGCCCAGGATCGTGGCGTGGGTGGTGAAAACCGTGCCGATTTCCGGCAAGCGGGTCTTCAGGCAGAGCAGCCCCGCCCCGCACATCCATTCATGAAACTGGGCGACGGCCGGGGCTTCCCGGGGGCGGGCCAGGATATTGTAGAGGGTCTCGATGACTTCCCCGCAGGCATAGCTGAACATGACCGGTTCGACGTAATCCCATCCGCCGGCGATGGAATCCACTCCGTAATCCTCCCAGATTCGGAAGAGGAGCTGGTCTTTGTTGTACTTTGTCCCGAAGCGGACCAGGATCACCCGCGGCTCGCCCGGAATCTTCCAGCGCCCAAAGCGGCAGGGGATTTCCTTGATGGCGACCCCTTCCCGGATTCGTTCCCAGAAGGGATCCTCCGTTTCCTCGAACTCGAGGTTGGTTTTCAGGTCCGGACCCAGCAGGATGTACCGGTCGCCGTAGACCGCCATGGCTTCGCGGAGCTTGCTGGCGATGACCGTGTAGATCCCGCCGACCTTGTTGCAAACCTCCCAGCTCACTTCGAAAAGATAGCCGCTTCGAATCGCCGTCATGGGTTTCACCCCTTGCCCGCCCCCGTTTTCCGGCTGAGCTGTCTTGAAAAATCGTCGAGTATGTTCATGTAGTTGATGTATGCGTCATAGGGAGAAGGGTAGGGATTGAAGTGCTGATGGACGTCCCCGTCGGCAAGCCACTTCGTGCACATGTAGTAAAAATGGTCGGAAACCTGAAGCATCCGCCAGGCGTCCTGCAGCTCCGGATCGTTCCGGCGGGCAACCTGTGGTTCCATTTTGTAAAGAGTCCGGATCGCATCATTCTGCATAGCATTTCCCAGCCAGGCGGTCAAGCCTCTGTCCTCGTCGGCCCAGGAGACGAAGTCCGGGGCGTCCAGCGCCGCGACGGGTTCGAAGCCGGCGGCCGCCTGCGACGGCGTCTGAAAGCAGAAGTCGGGGTGCTTCAGGATTTCTCCCGGGAGGGCCTCGAGAAATTCAAAAATGCCCGTTTCCCGCGGGTGGTGTTCGCCGAAAGTCTCATAGTCCATGTACAGGCTGATGACCGCTTCCGCCGCATCGACACGGTGAAGCCGGCCGGCGAATTTCGCTGCCGTCAGGGGGTGTTCGGGCCATTCGCGGTCATTGAAGCGGAAAGCGATGTCGTCGGAGAAGCGGTAATTCCTCAGCAGGAGCTTCAGCCTGCCGCATCCCGGCGGCCGGTACGGCGCGTTGCAGCTCCGTCCCGCCAGGAGCCGGTCGGCGCCCTCTGCCAGGACCGTTCGGAAATTCATCTTTTCAGCCGTGCGGGCCAGGTCGTTGTTGTAGATGAGTTCGGTGTTGCGGAAGGTCCGGGGCGTCTGGCCGAAAAGCGCCTGAATTCTCTTTTTGTGGGAATTCACCTGGCGCCTGAATTCCTTCCGGGAGAACAGAAAGGCGAGGGAATGGCAGTCGGTTTCGCACAGGAACTCGACGGCCCCCGTACGGGCCAGCTCCTGAAAGCTGTCCAGAACGTCCGACCGGTGGTTTCCCAGTTGATCCAGAAGCGTGCCGCTGATCGAAAAGGCGATGCTGAACCGGCCGGCGTGCCGCCGGACCAGTCCGGACAGGATCCGGTTTGCCGGCAGGTAGCAGCGGTCAGCCACGCGGTTGAGGATCTCCAGGTTCGCCTCCCGGTCTTCGTAGTCATGCACGCGGTCCACGTCGAAGATGGCGTATCGCCGCAGGCGGCGGGGCTGGTGAACCTCGAAACACAGGCAGACGACGGGCATGTTCAGGTCTCCTTCCGGTTCAGGCAGGTTTCATAGACCCCGAGGATCTTCTCCGCGGCATACTCCCAGCGGATGTGCCGCAGCGCTTCTCGAGACTTTTCCACCAGCTCGGCGGCCAGCGGCGGGTATTTCAGGACGGCCATGATCTTGCCGGCCAGCTCCTCGACATTCCAGAAGTCCACCTTGAGCGCATGCCGCAGCACCTCGGATACCCCGGACTGCCTGGAGATGATGACCGGCACGTCGTACAGCATGGCTTCCAGCGGCGAGATGCCGAAGGGTTCCGATACGCTGGGCATGACGTAGAGGTCGCTCAACGCGAAGGCCCGCTCCACGTCTTCCCCCCGGAGGAATCCCGTGAAGTGGAACCGGATGCCGATCCCCAGCGCGGCGACCCGCTCGACCATTTGCGTCATCATGTCCCCCGCCCCGGCCATGACGAAGGTCGCGTCGGGCATTTCCCGCAGGACCCTGGCTGCCGCCTCGACGAAGTAATCCGGGCCTTTCTGGAAGGTGATCCGGCCCAGGAACAGAACGGTTTTCCGCCGCGGGTCCTTTTCAACGTGATAGACGCCGCCTGCCTCCCGGCGCGCAACGGCATTGTGGACGACGGTGATTTTTTCCGGGCTGATCCCGTACCGCTCGATCATGACGTTTTTCGTGTAGTGGCTGACCGCGATGACGCGGTCGGCTGCCTCGAGGCCGTAGCGTTCGATGTCGTAAATGTCCTGATTGACGTTCTCCCCGCTGCGGTCGAACTCGAGGGCGTGGATGTGGAGGATGAGGGGCCGGCCGCTGATCCTTGCGGCCTCGATGCCGGCAAAGACGGTCATCCAGTCGTGGGCGTGGATGACGTCGCATGGATGTTCCTTGGCAAGGACGCCCGCGACGCGGCCGTAGCGGATCACTTCCGAGATCAGGTCGGCCCCATAGTCTCCGGAAATGGCCATGAACCGGGAGCCGGGCGAACCGGACAGCAGGGACGGATAGCGGCTCCCGGACAGGTAGGGGCGGAGAACGGAATCCACCGAGCGGATGGACAGGCCTCTGAAGACGAATGGCTCTTCGCGACCCGGCTCCGGGGCGGCGGTGCCGGACGCCGGCACCAGCCGGACGTGGGTCGGCTCCGCCGTTTCGCCTGCGCGGGGCAGCACGAAGGTGATCTCATGGCCCAGGGCTGCCAGGGCCCGGGTCATGCCGAAGCAGGCCGTTCCCAGACCGCCGCTCATGAAGGGGGGAAATTCCCAGCCGAACATCAAAATCCGCATGGCCGATGCTCCCCGTGCAAATTGCCGGTCTTCGCGATCCCGGTTCTTCGGCGGCCCGGCCCGGGACCGTTCATCCGTCAATGAGATGTTTCCGCAGCCGGGCAGAGGGCGAACCGGAAGCGTTGGGGCCGTTTTCCGGGCGGTTCAATCCCCGATCTCATTCAGGATGGTGTAGAGCCGGATCAGTTCGGCTGCGCTCCAGGCCTGGGAGATGCAGCCGTCGGGCCGGTGCGGCGGATTGCCGTCAAAGATCTCCGAGACGCAGCCGATGCCCGCCTCCTTCCAGTGCCGCCGAAGGAAGGAACGGAGCAGGTCCAGCAGAAAACGTTTCGCTTCCCCCCTGTCCGCCGCCGCCTTCAGCAGCGCCTCGCCGAAATGCGCCAGGAGCCACGGCCAGACCGTCCCCTGATGATAGGCGCCGTCCCTCGCGGCGCTGTCGCCACCGTAACGCCCGGCGTAATGCGGGTCTTCCGGGGAGAGCGTTCTCAATCCGCAGGGGGTCAGGAGATGCCGGCGGACACAGGCCACAACGGGAGGCCACCGCTCCGGGTCCAGCGGTGAATGGGGAAGCGAGACGGCCAGGACCTGGTTGGGCCGGATCGCCACGTCCAGGCGGCCGTTGCGGTAAACATCGCCGAGCCGGCCCTCCTCCTCAATCCAGAAGGTCTCCTGAAAGGCCTGGCGGATGCGGGGAAGCAGTTCCGGGAAGAAAAGCGCGCGGTCGCCGAACCGGCGGGCCAGCTCATCGACGAGGCAGACGGCATTGTACCAGAGGGCATTGATCTCGACGGCGCATCCCCAGCGGGGCGTCACCGGCCGCCCCGCCACGGTGGCGTCCATCCAGGTCGGATTGGATCCTTCATGGCCGGCCTGCAGGAGTCCCCCGTCGTCCATGAAAACGCCCATTGCCGTTCCCGACATGAAATGGCGGATCATCTTCTTCATGACCGGCCAGAGACGGGCCTCGACCGTTTCAAAGTCGCCGGTATGCTGCAGCGCCTGCTGGACGGCCCAGTAAAACCAGAGCGTGGCGTCGACGCTGTTGTACGACTTCTCCTGTGAATGGTCCGAGAAGCAGTTGGGCAGAAGTCCGTCCTTTTCATGCTCCGCCAAGGATGCGAGGATATCGAATCCCTCCGCAAAGCGGCCGATGCAAAAGGTGAGCCCCGGCAGCGAGATGAGCGTGTCGCGGCCCCAGTCGTTGAACCAGTGGTAGCCGGCGATGACGGCGGGGCGTCCGGCGGGCGTGCGGATCAGGCACTGCGACCCGGCGGCGATGAGGTTGTCCAGATTGGCCCGGTCCTCCCGGTCTTCGAAGCGGTCCGCGACGGTTCGGTTCCCTGTTCTCTCCCGAATCCGGCGCTCCCGCTCCTCCGTCCAGATTTTTCCGGTCTGCTTTTTGAAGTCCTGCAGCGAGACGGAGACGATGACCGTGCTCCCCTTTCGCACTTCCACGTCCAGGATCCCCGGCTGGAACAGGTCCTCATGCCCTTCATAGCCGCGCTGCCGCTCCGCCTCGTACTCGAAATTGTAGTACCACACCGGGTCGGGAGAGAAGCGGGATTTGACGCTGGTTCGAATGTACAGGGGCGGCATGCCCTCGTAGGGCCGGAGCATGAAGCCGTTCCGGATGCCGGCCGTATGGACGCGCAGAAAAGGGTTCTGCCGGGAAAGGCTGTGGTAGCTGCGGTAGGCCAGAAACGGCCTGAGCCGGAGCACGCCCGGGCCCGGGCACGCCTCGATGTCGTAACGGACCATCAGGTGGTCCCGTCCCCGGACCAGCATGACCGACTTGTGAACGCACATCTCCTCCGCGCGATAGGAGAAGCGGGGGCAATCCCCGATCGAAAAGGAGGCTGGAAGGGGATCATGGTCCGGGAAAAACAGGCCGGGGTACTGATGGCAGGAGAAATAATATTCCCGGCCTTTTGCCCGAAGGGAATCTTCGAACTTCGACAGCAGCACGTGCCGGCCCGGCGGCTCTTTCAGGTTTGCGACGAGCAGGCCGTGGTATCTGCGGGTGTGACAGTTCAGAACGGTGCTGGAGGCATAGCCGCCCAGCCCGTTCGTCTCGAGCCATTCCAGCGTCAGGGCCTGCCCGGGGGAGGTGGATGATATGAACTGCAAATCCATGCGCGGCACCCGCGATCACCCCCTTTTTTGTGAACAGGCTCGAATGCCTGTTACCGTGAAGTTTACGCCGGGCCTGTTTCGCTGATCCGTCAGGGCACCTTGTGGATTTCGACGCCCCGGGGCGGCTTGAAACTGAACAGACGGTCCGGCAGACTGCTGTTGATTCGAATGTTCCGGAAACGGATGCGCGTGATGTTGCCGAAATTGTCCGTAAAACTGCATTGCAGGATCCGGAAGCCGGAGGGGTCGATGACCAGAAAGAGCTTCTCGACGCCGAGATCGGGGCTCTTCGGAAGGAGGGTCAGGAGATATCGGCCCTCTCCGTCGACGGCCTCGGGCTCCGAATACCGAATTTCAAAATCTTCGCCGAGTTTCCCGATGCCGGAAAGGAAGCGGATGATCACTTTCGACTTGTAAAGGTTGGCTGAATCCTGGACATAAACGGCCCGGTCTGCCGGGACGTAAAGCGATGCTTTCTGCGGGTTGATCACCAATTTCTTGGCCTTTGGCTTCGCATACTCCCAGAGCATCTTTCCGGGGTTCTTGAAGTAGACCGTGCCCTCCTCCCGTTCCGTTTTTCCGATGGACTTGACGACCAGTTCCTGAGAGAAATTCGCCTTAAAATCCTTCGTGTTTTCGTAGGTTGCCTGCATTTTTGAAGTCAGTTGCTCCAGCGGCATCGTCTCCGCCGGAACGGTCGCCGCAAGCAGAAAAATCATACAGAAAGACAAGATCGCGGCTTTGCATAAGGTTTTGGCCCGGTTCCTTCCTGATATTGAAAGGATATTATGCGCGTTGATCATTCCGAAAAAACGGCCGAATTCTTTTTGAACGTTCATAACCGGTCCCTGTCCATTCAGTAAGTGGTGGAAATCATATGGTTGTATTTTAACTACTTGTAATTGTTCGTTTATTTTATTGCTCGCACTTGTCGCATTCTGGTATTAAATCGTCTCTATTAAGCACTTACAGCGGTTGTCAACAAGCCTGTCAACATCCTTTTCAACATCTTTGTGGATTCCGTTCTCAAGTCCCCGTACAAAGAGGAATTTCCCGTTCTGGGGGAAAAAACTGCTTACCCGATCCGCACCCGCCAGCCGAACGGATCTTCCTTCTCCCCATACTGGATCTGCAGGATTTCATTGTACAGTTTTTCTGTAATCTCGCCGATTTTCCCCTCGTTGATGACATGGAGCTTCTCCCGGTAGTAGATCTGTCCCACGGGGGACACGATGGCGGCCGTTCCCGAGGCAAAAACTTCCTTCAGCGTGCCTGCGGAGGATGCCGCCAGGATCTCATCCATGGAGAGGGGCCGCTCGGAAACATGGATTCCCCAGTTTTTGGCGATCTGAATGACCGAATTCCGGGTTACGCCGGGGAGGATCGAGCCGGACAGGGGAGGCGTGATCAGTTCGTCGCCGATGAGAAAAAAGATGTTGCTGGTCCCGACTTCTTCCACGTTCTTCCGTTCGATGGCATCCAGCCAGAGCACCTGCGTGTAGCCCTGCTCCATGGCCAGTTTGCTGGCGTAAAGGCTGGCGGCGTAGTTCGCGGCGGCCTTGCAGTAGCCGATGCTGCCCCGGACGGAGCGGACGTAATCCTCGGTGACATAGATTTTCGTGGGGCTGAACCCCTCCGAGTAGTAAGCGCCGACCGGCCCGATGACGATGAAAAACAGGTATTCATTGGCGGGATGAACCCCGAGCGCCGGTTCGGTGGCAATCATGGTGGGACGGATGTAGAGGGATGTTCCCCTTCCCTTGGGGATCCAGTTCCGGTCCAGGAGCACCAGTTTTTTGACGGCATCCAGAAACAGGTCCGGGTCCACCGCGGGCATGCACATCCGCTCGGCAGAGCTGTTCATCCGTTCGATGTTTGCCGTCGGCCGGAAAAGGTAGATCTCGCCGTTCTTCCCCCGGTAGGCTTTCAGCCCTTCGAAAATTTCCTGGCCGTAATGGAGGCACATGGCGGTGGGATCGAGCTGGATAGGGCGATATGGCTCGATCAGGGCATCATACCAGCCGCGGTCCGCATGGTATTTCATATTGAAGAAATGGTCGGTGACGATCTTTCCGAACCCCAGCTTGGATTCGTCGGCGGGAATCGGCTTTCTCTGTTCCGGTGAAGCCTGGTGAATCTCGATCTGCATGGACTGGCCTCCTTCTCTGATCAAATGACTGAAACAGTGTATCTCTCTATCATCAAATCATTTTTCGATCAAGATTTCTGTACTGGACCGCTTCGGCCACATGGCCCGGCAAAATGCGATCCTCATCATCCAGGTCGGCAATGGTCCGGGATACTTTCAGGATTCGCGTGTAGGCCCGCGCACTCAGGCCCAGTTTGTCGATCGCCATTTCCAGGAGGCGCTGGGACTCGTCATCGATGGGGCAGTGCTGCCGGATCTCCCTGTCCGGCATGCGGGCATTGAAAAGGGTCTTCCCGCTGCCGAACCGTGCCTGCTGCCGGCTTCTTGCCCGGCCGATCCGCTGCCGGATGATCGCCGAGGATTCACCGGCATATTTCCCCCTCAGATCCCGGTAACTAACGGAAGGGACGTCAACATGGATGTCAATGCGATCGAGAAGGGGGCCGGAGATTCGGTTCTGGTACTGGCGGATCTGCTGGGGTGTGCAGCGGCAGGGCTTGCGCGAATCTCCGTAATGGCCGCAGGGACATGGATTCATTGCCGCAACCAGCATGAACCGTGAAGGGTAGGTGGCCGTAATGGAGGATCGGGTGATGGTCACCCGGCCTTCTTCCAGCGGTTGTCTCAAGGCCTCCAGGGCGTTCTTGCGGAACTCGGGGAGTTCGTCGAGAAACAGGACGCCATGGTGGGCAAGGCTGATCTCGCCGGGTTTCGGGGTGTGGCCGCCGCCGACGAGGCCGGCGTCGGATATCGTATGATGGGGTGCGCGAAAGGGCCTTCTGCCGATCAGCCCACCCTTCCGGTCCAGCAGGCCGGCAACGGAGAAAATCTTCGTCGTTTCGAGGGCTTCTTCAAAAGAGATGGGAGGCAGGATCGTTGCCATCCGCTGGGCGAGCATGGTTTTTCCGGAACCGGGCGGACCGATCATCAGCATGTTGTGGCCGCCTGCCGCCGCGACCTCCATGGCTCGTTTCGCCTGGTCCTGTCCGTGGATTTCATTGAAATCGAAAGGGTGTTCCGTTTCTGAGCCGAACCGTTCCTCGGGGTCGGCCTGCGCCGGGTCGATCCGCTTCCGGCCATGGAGAAATTCGATGACATCGGGCAGCGTTTCCACCGGGATCACGTTAATCCCGCGGACCATGGCCGCTTCCTGGACGTTTTCCAGGGGAACGATGATGCCTTGAATGCCCATGTCCCGGGCTTGAAAGGCCGCAGCGAGCACTCCGCAGACTCCCTTGATCCGGCCGTCCAGGGAAAGCTCCCCGACCATGAGATAGGACCGGGCCGGGGAAGGGTCGACCAGGCCTTCTGCGGCGAGAATGCCGACGGCGATGGGCAGGTCGAACCCTGTGCCCTCCTTCCGAATGTCGGCGGGGGCCAGGTTCACCGTGACGTGCGTTCTGGGGAACGTGTAACCGGAATTCTTGATCGCCGCCTTGATCCGGTCCCGGCTCTCACGGACCACCATGTCGGGCAGTCCGACCGTTGAGAACTGCGGCAGGCCCGGAGCGATATCGATCTCGACATCGACCGGGTGGGCGTCAATCCCGATGACGGTGCTGCTGATGATTTTGACGATCATGGGTCAAATCCATTGTGATCATTTGCGATTCCTGAAAAACACCCGCGCCGGTCCGCCTTTTCTCAAAATCGCCGATTTGCTGCGAACAGGATTGACATCATGAAAATAAATCAATTTCCGGAAATGCGGAAAATGACCGAAGGCAACCCTTCAAATTGTTTTACACGATCAGGCTGCCGCTTTCGATTATAGAATAACGCGATGAATCGCAAGACATTTCTGAAAAACCGCCCCTTTCACTGAACAGGCTTGACGGGTATAATTCACTATGCTAATGAATCCCCAAAATATTCTGATGATCCAATTCCTCGACAACGGCGAAAAGAACACCCCTTTATGACAGCCCTGTCCCATCTCGATGAAAAAGGCAAAGCCCGGATGGTCGATGTGACCGAAAAGGAAAGCACGGTCCGCACGGCACTGGCCCGGGGAAAGGTCCGAATGCGCCCGGAAACGGTCGGCCTGATCGTGTCGGACGGAATTGCCAAGGGCGACGTGCTCGGCGTTGCCAGGGTGGCGGGCATCATGGCGGCCAAGCGGACCGGTGAGTTGATTCCCATGTGCCATCCCCTGGAACTGACGGGGATCGATCTTCAGTTCACCCCGGATCCGGAGCGCGGAGAGATCACCGTGGAAGCGAAGGTGAGCACGGTGGGTCGAACGGGCGTGGAGATGGAGGCCATGACGGCGGTCAGCGTGGCGGCCTTGACGATTTATGACATGTGCAAATCGGCGGACAGATGGATGGTCCTGTCGGACATCCAACTCATGAAGAAGCAGGGCGGCAAAAGCGGAACCCTGTCCAGAACGTCCTGAGGATTCAGGTCAATGACCTGCGAGGCCGGTTGAATGTCCGGTGAAATTTTCAAGATCCGGCGCGCTTTGTTGATCCCCTTCGCGATCAATGTCGTGCTGCTGTTCGCCCTTCTGTGTCTGTCCCTGTTTTTCAAGGGTTCGGCGCTCGAGCGGATCGTTCTGGCGGCGGTCTTTGTGCCGACGGTCGCCCTTTTCATCGAGGCGGCCGGCCGCATGGCCGTGGCCGGCGACCAGGGCCTGGTCATCCGGAAGTGGATGAGGAAGCGGGAACTCCGCTGGGACGACATCACCCACATCGGCTGCCTGACGATCCGCAGGAAGGTCTATCTGCTGTTGACGACGACGAAAGGGTTTCACATTCTCTCCAATGCGTACGGGCGCTTCCCCGCCCTGGTCAAAAGCATCGTCGATCGCGCCGGTGCGGACAAGGCCGAAGAGGAGGCGAGGCGCCAGATCGAAAATCCGCTGGAGAACAGGTCCGATCCGGTATCCATGTGGGTTGCCGTCGTCGTCATCGCCGCCATCATTGCCGTAAAGATCCTGTCGGCCTGAGCAGGGACGAACACGCAAGCATAAGGAACAGAAAACGTCATGACAAAGGAAAAAAATCCCAGGACCCGCGCCGGAAAGGGCGAAAAGGCCCCTTCCTCCTCTCTTCTGGAAAATATCATCGAAAAAAAGCTTGAGGATATCTCCACGGTGCTCTGCGCCCCCGGCGGCAAACAAAACAGGGTCTACGAGGATGTTGTCCTGATGGTCGAAAGGGGCCTGTTCAAAATTGCGCTGCGGCGGTGCAATCACGTCAAATCCGCCGCCGCCGCCTATCTTGGCATGAACCGGAACACTTTCCAGAGAAAGATGGCAAAACTGGGACTGGATGCGCAAAAGAAAGATTGACGCTTCCCATCCCGCGCCCTGCCGGCCCTTTCCGGCGTACTGGCGGATGCGGGTCCGGAAGCGCCGGCCGGTCGCATCTTGCCTGTTCGGTATGCGCTTCGAAAAAAGGCGCGGGACCGGAAAATGCGGGAAATGAAGGACCGAAGCGTGCTGCGAAAAATCAGCCTGTCCGGCAGTCTGACAGGGGCATCGTGAACAATACAACATGATCCGGAATTTCTTCTTTCAAGCCCTTCGACATCTGAAACGATGGAAAATTCACGCGGGTGTCGATCCGCGGCGCGTTTCGTCGCATTCCCTGATCTTCTTTCCCCTTGCCGAAAACATCCTCTGCTGCGGTCTGGCCGGCATCCTGACGGTCAAGAAAACGGACGGACGGGGGGATCCGCCTGAATGCGAATCCCCCGCTGTGCCCTTTGAAAGGATCCGTAAGCGGCATATCCGCGAAGTGCTCTCCGGGGCCATCCCTTCCGGGCGTTACCTGGACGGCAACGGCGCCCTCGCCGGCATGGAGCAGGCGATCCTGGACCTGAAGCAGGATGCTGTTTTCGAGTGCCTTTTTTTCGATTCCGACCTGGCGAAGCGGATGCAGGGCCTTTCGAAGGAAATCAACGCTTTCCTCGCCGAAGAGGAAAGCGTGATCGAGGTCCATGCCGACCGGTTTGCCACTGGCGACCTGGAAGTCATCAACAGCCGTCTGGTGCGGATGAAAGACATCGGCTGGGCCCTGGAAAAGGACATTCTCGACAATATAGAAAGGATCTGCGCGCTGGCCGGCGCCGCAGACCCCCGGGAGGTTTCTCCAGCCGCGTTCGGGAAATACCGGAAGCTCAATTTTCTCCTGAACTGCCTGGACCGCCTGGAAGTGAGAGGCCGCGATTCCGCCGGCATTCAGCTTTCCTTTGCGATGGAAAGCCCGGACGAGCTGACCGATGTCCTCGGTCGCCTTCGGGAAAAGGGCCTCCACGGGGATTTCACGCAAAGGGCAATCGCCGGAGACCTGGTCAACCGGTCCATTCGAGTGACCGACCGCCTGCCCCACCTGTCCTTTACCTACAAGACCGCATCGATCATCGGCGAATTGGGGCGGAACATTCGGGAACTGAGAAAAACGGTCGCGGAGGATGCCGTCTTTCGTGAGTTTGCCACCAGTCGTTCAGCTCTGGAAACGGCGCTGGCCCACACGCGGTGGGCCTCGGTGGGTTCCATCACCGAAGACAACTGCCATCCCGTCAACAATTACACGCTCGACGGAAACATCAAGCACTATCCGGCCTACGGCGAGGGCGCCTGGACCATCAGCGCGGCGCTCAACGGCGACGTGGACAATTATCCCGACCTTCGGCGTCGGATCGAAAACGGCGCGGAATGCATCGCGCCCGAGCTGACGACGGACACCAAAATCATCCCGCTTCAGATCGAGAAATATCTTCTGGAGGGATGCGACCTGACGGAGGCCTTCCGCAGGGCCGTCAGCGATTTCGAGGGTTCGCATGCCATTGCCATGGTCAGCAGCCTGGAGCCGTCCCGGATCTTCCTCGCCCTGAAAGGGAGCGGTCAGACGATTTACGTCGGCATCGCGCCGGACCGGTATCTTTTTTCCTCGGAACTGTACGGTCTGGTGGAGGAGACGCCCCGGTTCATTCAAATGGACGGCGAGAAACTTTCCATTCCGGAGGATCCCGGTTCGGCCGGCCAGATCCTGGTCCTGGACCAGAACACGCCGGGAGGCGTTTCCGGAATCCAATCGTTTTACTATAACGGAGTCCCCCTTCTCTGGCAGCCGTCCGACATTCGCGGGGCCGAAATGACGACCCGGGACATCGACCGCGGCGCCTATCCCCATTTTTTCCTGAAGGAAATCAACGAATCGGTCTATTCCGTCCACAAGACCCTGCTTGGCAAGTACCGGATTCGTGAAGGGGAAGGCGGTGAAAAGCAGGTTTCTTTCAATCTCGGAGACGACATCGTGCCGGCAAGGGTCCGTACGGCCCTGGAAAACGGTGGCATCCGCCGCATCGTCGTCATCGGCCAGGGGACAGCGGCCGTTGCCGGCGCCGCCGTGGCGGATGCCATGGAACGCTATCTTCGAGGGGCGCACATCAGGATCGAGGCAAAGATCGCATCCGAACTGAGCGGTTTTTACCTGAGCGACCTGCTGCCGGACACCCTGGTCATCCCGATCACACAGTCCGGGACGACGACGGACACCAACCGCACCGTCGCGATGGCCGCGGAAAGGGGGGCGCCGGTCATTGCCATCGTCAACCGGCGCCAGTCCGACATCACCGGCAAATCCGACGGGGTCTTTTACACCAGCGACGGCCGGGACATCGAGATGTCCGTGGCGTCCACCAAGGCGTTCTATTCCCAGATCGTGGCGGGGAACATTCTGGGCCTCTATTTTGCCCGGTTGATGAAAACGATGACAGACGACCGCATTGCCGATGCGCTGCGCAGCCTGGAACGGGCGCCCGACATGATGAGGCGGGTCCTGGAACGCCGGGAAGCGCTCAGGCAGTCGGCCCTGGATCTTGCCGGCCGGAAAAAATACTGGGCAGTCGTCGGCAGCGGGCCCAACAAGGCGGCGGCCGACGAGATCCGGATCAAACTCAGCGAGCTCTGCTACAAGACGATTTCCTCGGACGTGGTGGAGAACAAGAAGCACATCGACCTTTCCGCGGAGCCTCTGATCGTCGTCTGCGCCGCGGGCAACCCGGAGGCGGTGACGGGGGACATCGTCAAGGACGTGGCCATTTTCAAGGCACACAAGGCCGGCGTCATTGTTTTCGCCGACGAGGGCGAGGAGCGGTTCGATTCGATCGCCAACGCGGTGATCCCCATTCCCCGGGCGGAGATGCCGATTCCGGTCATTCTCAATACCTTGGCCGGTCATCTCTGGGGCTACCATGCGGCCTGCCAGATCGACGAGGAGGCCCTGTTCTTCCGGGAATTCCGGAACCGCCTGAATCAGACCGTCAACGATTCGGGAAAGCGTCCCCTTCCGTTCTACGAAAAGATCGCCGACCGGCAGTTCCGCCACATGATTACGGATTTCACGGCGGCCCTGCACCGGAGGTTGAACGGCCGGGGCTTATCGCTCAGCAACGCAGGCACTGTCTCCGAGATGGTGCTGCTTCTCAAGTATGCCGTCGGCAAGATCCCCCTCGAGGATTTCTGGCAGGATTTCCCCGATCAGACCATGTCGCCCCTTGACCGGCTCGACATCTGCCTCGGCCAGGCCATTGACGACCTCTCCAGGCCCATTGACGCGATCCGGCATCAGGCGAAGACGGTGACGGTGGGAACGAGCCGAAAAGAACAGCCCCCGGAGGGGATCATTTTCCAGTTGCTTCGGGAATTGAACTTCTCGCTGCGACTGCTGGCCGGCCGCAACATCATCGCCATCCGCACGATCCAGAAGGCCGTTTCGGACGTTCGAGGCTATACCCTTTATGCCGTCGACAACCTGGACCCGGACGGGGTTCCCCAGGATTCCTCCACGATCGCCATCGTGAAACGGGGAGGCATTTCCCTGAAGATGAAGTCGCGGGCGGAGTATTCCCGACACCTCATGGGCGCGAAGCGGACCATCGTCAGCATGGGACATGTCTATGCCGGCCGCGGCAAGACGGACGGGGCGCCGATCGTCATCATCCCGCTGCTGGGCGAAGGCCCCGGGGTCCGAAACCTGCTGCTTGTCCACATCGTCTACAACGAAGCGCTCACGCTGGCGGAAAAGATTGCCGTCCTGGGATACCGGTACAACGACATCCGCAACCTCGTCAACGAGTACAACATCCCGTGGAACGACCGGTACCTCGAATCCATGTCAATCGAATCTCTCTTCAGCGAGCCGGTTGAAATCCTTGCCGGGCAGATCCGGATGAAGTTGAGCGAATAAAGATAAATTTGCATTTCCGGTATGTTAGAACTTTCGCGGTGGTTTCTTCAGGACCTTTGCCCTGGATCA
This sequence comes from Syntrophales bacterium, assembly GCA_034678725.1. Classification (GTDB taxonomy): domain Bacteria; phylum Desulfobacterota; class Syntrophia; order Syntrophales; family Fen-1087; genus JAXDBM01. Next base: position 28,264 of record JAXDBM010000094.1, read on the forward strand.
TGATCATAAAATCATATTGACCTGCCATGTGATAATTGGTAAACACCACCGATTTTACATCCGCCGGCAGTGTGTTCAGGAGGTCAGATGATACTGAAACCGAGAGCCGAAGCGAAAATCATTGAATTGATCCATCGCGGGGTGGACATTCCCAATCCGCTGACCCTCGATATCGGCGACGAAGTCCCTGTTGACCGGGTCTCCGCAAAAGGCGTCACCCTTTATCCGGGCTGCCGGATTTACGGAAAAAATATTGTGATATCTGCCGGCTGCAAGCTCGGGGCCGAAGCCCCGGCGACCATCGAAGATTGTCAGCTCGGGGCCGGGGTTGAACTGAAGGGCGGTTTCTTCAGCCGGTCCGTTTTCCTGGAGAAAGCGAACATGGGCATGGGCGCACACGTCCGCGAGGGCTCCATTCTGGAGGAGGAGGCCGGCGGCGCCCATTGCGTCGGACTGAAGCAGACCATCCTGTTCCCTTTTGTGACGCTCGGCAGCCTGATCAACTTCTGCGACTGCCTGATGGCCGGAGGCACAAGCCGCAAGGACCACAGCGAGGTCGGGAGCTCCTACATCCATTTCAACTTCACCCCCGATGCCGACAAGACAACACCTTCGCTGATCGGCGACGTGCCGCGGGGCGTCATGCTGAACCAGCCCCCGATCTTTCTGGGCGGCCAGGGGGGCATGATCGGGCCGGTGCGGCTGGGGTACGGAAACGTGGTGGCGGCAGGCTGCGTGTTGCGGGAGGATCATCCGGAAGGCAACAAGCTCATCTACGCGGCGGCCTTCGCCGGGGGCGCGAAAGACTTTATACCGGCGGCATATCCGGGGTTCCGGCGCATCGTGGAAAACAATATTCTGTATCTGGCCAATCTGGCGGCCCTGGAGGCCTGGTACCGGGAGGTGCGGAAACCCTTCCTGGAGGCGCAGGAATACGGGGTGCTCCTGTTTCATGGCGTGATGGACCAGCTTTCGCTTGCGAGGAGGGAGCGCATCAAGCGGCTCGAGGCGATGGCGGCAAAGGCAGCCGGTTCGACCGCTTCGTCGCAGTCGCCGGAAGCGACCCGGACCAGGCGGGATTTTCAGGAGCGGCTCGGACCCGTCGTGGGCGTGCTGCATGAGGCGGCGCGAGGCGATGGCGGCTTGGAGCGATCGCGGGACGAATTTCTCGAGGCCTTTCAGAAAGCGGCGGGAGATGACCGGTCGAACTACATCGCGGCGATTCGGGGCCTTCCGGCGGAGGTTTCCGCAAAGGGCGTCCGGTGGCTGGGAGATCTCGTGGATGATCTCTGCAGAAAGGCTGCGGCGATGCTGCCGTCTTTGAATCTATTTAAGAACCTGCATTGAATCACATCATCAAGGAGAAAACGAATGGGTAAATTGTTCGGAACCGATGGAATCCGGGGTGAGGCGAACCGGCACCCCATGAGCGCGGAGATCGCCTTCGGCGTCGGTCAGGCCGTGGCGCACGTGTTTCGCAAGAACGGCCACCGCGCCCGGGTGATCATCGGCAAGGACACCCGGATCTCGGGATACATGCTGGAAAGCTCCCTGGAGGCGGGGATCACGTCCATGGGAGGCTACCCCTACCTGGTCGGCGTGCTGCCGACCCCCGGCATCGCCTTTATCACGCAGAGCATGCGCGCCGATGCCGGCGTCGTCATTTCCGCTTCCCACAACCCCTATCAGGACAACGGCCTCAAGATCTTCGGCGGCAGCGGCTTCAAGCTGACCGACGACGAGGAGGCGCATATCGAAGACCTGATCCTCAACAATAAGCTCAGCGAACTGCTGCCGACGGCAAAGGGCATGGGGAAGGCTTTCCGAATGGAGGACGTCCACGGGCGCTACATCGTCTTTCTGAAGAACACCTTTCCCCGCAATCTGTCCATGGAGGGGATGAAAGTCGTCCTCGACACGGCCAACGGGGCCACCTACCGGGTCGCGCCCGAGGCGTTCATCGAGCTTGGCGCAGAGGTGGAAGTCATCCACAACACGCCCAACGGCGTCAACATCAACGACCAATGCGGCTCTCAGCACACGGAGGACCTGATGAAAAGGGTGGTGGAGAGCGGGGCCTCCATCGGCCTGGCCTTTGACGGAGACGGCGACCGCCTGATTGCCGTGGACGAGAAGGGCCGGGAAATCACGGGCGACCAGGTCCTCATCATCTGCGCAAACATGCTCAAGAGGGACGGGAAACTGAAAAACGACCTGCTCGTCACCACCGTGATGAGCAACCTGGGCCTGCGGGTCGCCTGCCGGAAATACGGATTCAGGCACCACGCCTCCAAAGTGGGGGACCGCTATGTCCTCGAGGACATGCTGGGCATGGGATCGGTCATCGGCGGCGAGGAAGCGGGCCACATGATCTTCCTGGAGCATCACACCACGGGAGACGGCATCATCGCCGCCATGCAGTTGATCGCGGCCATGGTCCGTGAAGGGAAGCCCCTGTCCGAGATGGCGGCCATGATGGACATCTTTCCGCAGAAACTGATCAATGTGGACGTCAAGCGGAAGCCCGAGATCGAGACCGTTCCCCGGCTCATCGAGGCGATCCGGCAGGCGGAGCGCGAACTCGGCGACGAGGGGCGCGTCCTGGTCCGTTATTCCGGCACCCAGAACATGTGCCGGGTGATGGTGGAAGGGCCGTCCGCGGAGGTGACGGAAAAGTACTGCAAGGAGATTGCCGACATCGTACGCAGCGAACTCGGCTGATCGACAGAACGGAGGGACAGGCATGGGGATCAGCGTTCTGGTCACGGAAGACTTCAATCACATGAGCGAGGTGGCCGCCGATATCGTCGTCAGGAAAATCATCGAGACGCTCAAGAGGAAAAGCGAGGTTGTGCTCGGGCTTGCCACGGGCAACACGCCCACCGGTCTTTACAAGCATCTCGCGCGGGCGGCCAACCGCGGCCAGTTCGATTCCGGCCGCGTCCGGAGCTTCAACCTCGACGAGTACGTTGGCCTGCCCGGCGAAAACGCGCAGCAGCGGGTGCTTCATCCGGAGAGCTACGCCTATTTCATGATTCAGGAATTTTTCGGGCTCCTTCGGAACAAATTCATCGAGACCAGCCTGCCCTGTGGTGCGCTGATCGACCAGAAAACGCTGATCCGGGAACTGAAGGAAAACCCGAAGGACTGGGCCTTCCGGGGGACGGACGCCGGGAAGTCCATCGCCATCAAGACCAAAGCGGCTTCCGCGTACCTGGGTTGGGTCCGGAAAGAAATCCTGGAGGGGTACTCCCGGAAGATCCGGGCGGCGGGGGGCATCGACCTCCAGGTTGTCGGGGTCGGCGGTCGCGGCCATGTGGCCTTCCATGAAGCGGGAATCCCCTTCAAGGGCTCCTCCGTCATGCTGGTCCGGCTGGACGACGACACCATCGCCAACGCGGTGAAAGACGGTCATTTCCCCGCAGCCGGCAACTCCCCGAACTATGCCGTCAGCATGGGCGCCGAACTTGTTTATCAGGCGGGAACGGTTCTGCTGCTGGCAAACGGCGAGCGGAAGGTCGAATCCGTGGCGCGTTCGCTTCTGGGCGGCGTGACCCCGGAGATCCCCATCTCCTACGGCCAGGCCTACGCCGAAAAGGGAGGCAACCTGATCTACGTGATCGACCGGATCGCGGGCAGGGATCTGTTGGCCAACACGAGACGTCTGAAAGACCGGGGCATTTCCGTCAAGGCCCTGGGCAAGAATTAGGACTTTGAAAAAAACGAAATTCATCTTCATCACCGGCGGCGTGCTCTCCTCCCTGGGCAAGGGACTGGCGGCGGCATCCATTGCGGCGCTCCTCGAATCTCGGGGACTCCGGGTGACCAACCAGAAGCTGGATCCCTACATCAATGTCGATCCGGGGACCATGAGCCCCTTCCAGCACGGCGAGGTCTTCGTGACCGACGACGGGGCGGAGACCGACCTGGACCTGGGCCATTACGAGCGTTTCGCCTCGACCCCCATGGGGAAGTGCAACAACCTGACCACCGGACAGGTCTATTTTTCCGTCATTTCCAAGGAGCGTCGGGGCGACTACCTGGGAAAGACCGTCCAGGTGATCCCCCACATCACCAACGAGATCAAGGATTTCATCCGGAATACGGCAACCGGATTCGATGTGGCCATCGTGGAGATCGGCGGGACCGTGGGCGACATCGAGAGCCTCCCCTTTCTGGAAGCCATTCGGCAGTTCCGCAACGAGGTGGGCCGGGAAAATGCCATCTTCATTCACCTGACCTGGGTCCCTTTCATCAAGACGGCGGGCGAGGTCAAGACGAAACCCACGCAGCACAGCGTCGCGGCCCTTCGGGAGATCGGCATCCAGCCGGACATCCTGCTGTGCCGAACGGAGAATTTCCTCTCCGAAGAAATCAAGCGGAAAATCTCGCTGTTCTGCAACGTCGAGGTCGCGGCCGTTTTCACCGCCAAGGACGTGGGATGCATCTACGAGGTTCCCCTGGTCTACCACCGGGAGGGGCTGGATCAGAAAATCGTGGATCTCCTGAACATCTGGACGGGGCGCCCCCATCTGGAAGCCTGGGAGGACGTCGTGGAGCGGATGACCCACCCCGCCCGGGAAGTCTGCATCGCCATCGTGGGGAAGTACGTGAACCTCACCGATTCCTATAAAAGCCTGAACGAGGCTCTGGTTCACGGCGGCATTGCCAACAACTGCCGGGTCCATCTGCGTTTTGTCGATTCCGAGCGGATCGAAAGGGAGGGGTTGGGCGGCCAACTGGACGACGTGGGCGGCATTCTCGTCCCGGGCGGGTTCGGAGACCGGGGAATCGAGGGTATGATCACCGCTGTCCGGCATGCCCGGACCAAGGGCATTCCCTATTTCGGCATCTGCCTGGGGATGCAGATGGCCGTGGTGGAATACGCCCGGAACGCCTGCGCCATGGCGAAGGCCAACAGCACCGAATTCGATCCCGGGACGCCTTACCCGGTCATCGACCTCCTGCCGGAACAGAAGCACCTGACCGACAAGGGCGCCACCATGCGGCTGGGCGCCTATGCCTGCCTTCTGGATCGCGACTCCCGGGCCTATGAGGCCTATGGAGAGGAGCAGATCAGCGAACGGCACCGTCACCGATACGAATTCAACAACGACTACAAGGCGGCGCTGATCGGAAAGGGCCTGCGGATAACCGGACTGTCTCCGGACGGGCGTCTGGCGGAAATCGTGGAGCTGAACGATCATCCCTGGTTTCTCGGCTGTCAGTTCCACCCTGAATTCAAGTCCCGGCCGACGAAGCCCCATCCCCTGTTCGGCAAGTTCATCGAAGCCTCCCTTCGGCACCG
>JAXDBM010000095.1:0-16453 GCA_034678725.1 Syntrophales bacterium
CGATGCGTTTGTTCAGGATCCTTTTTCGAAAATTCATCGACAACCGGATCCATATCGCCCTGACCGCGCCGGCGCTGATGTGGCTCTGGTCCCGCCTGCTGGACCATCCCTTCCGTATCGTGGATTACGTCATTCTGACGCTGGTGTCCGCTTTCATCTGCCAGTGGAACCGGCTGACGGACGAGAAGGAAGACCGGGTCAACTGCCCCGAGGATCTCGAGATCGCCATTCGGGACCGCCGCTGGATTCAATGCTACTGCTTCGTTGCCGCTGCGTCCGCCATCACGCTGATCGTCGTCACCGCGACGGACTGGCTGGTGTCCGCATCCCTGCTGCTGGCCTTTTCACTCGGGTTTTTCTACAGCACGCCCCTGCTGCCGGGAAAAAATTCCAGGCGCATCAAGGACATATTCCTGTTCAAGAATCTGAGTTCGGGAATCGGCTGGTCGATCGGCGTGGTGCTCTACCCGGCCCTGCGAAGTGGTTACGACCCGGACGGCAAGCTTCTGCTGGCCTGCCTGTACATGTTCCTGAGCGCGACGACCTACGAGATCATCTGGGACATGCGGGACATCCGGGGGGATCGGGAGGCGGGCGTCGGAACGCTCCCGGTCGTTCTGGGGCTGCCCGTGGCGAAGGGAATCGTTCTGGGGCTGCAGGCGCTTGCGGTCCTTCTGATTGCCGTGGGCATGATTTCCGGTAGCCTGCGGATGATCTGGATCTTTATGGCCCTGCACTCGCTGATGCTCGTGTGGACGGCCTTTTCCCTCGGTGGTAGGCTGCCGTCCAGCCGAATGCTGACGCAGATGATGGTCATCGCCACCATTTTCTTTTCGCTGCTGGTCGGGGTCCTCGCCCTTTACCGGCCGTGAAGCCCCGGCAGGTTAGAGATATTTCGACTTGAACGTCTCACACTGGTTCGGATCGCCCGACTCGAAGCCCCGCGTGAACCATCGCACCCGCTGTTCCGAGGTGCCGTGGGTGAAGGCATCGGGCACAACCGTGCCGCGGGTCTGCCGCATGATCCGGTCGTCGCCGATGGCGCTCGCGGCGCCCAACGCCTCTTCCAGGTCTCCCGATTCGAGGATGTGGCGCGACTTGTCCGCGTGGTAACCCCAGACGCCGGCAAAGCAGTCGGCCTGAAGTTCGACCCGAACGGAAAGCTGGTTGGCCTGGACCTTGCTTACCTGCCGCATGATGCCCTGGACTTTTTCGGAGATCCCCATCAGGTTCTGCACGTGGTGTCCGACCTCATGGGCGATCACATAGGCCTGGGCAAAATCGCCGGACGCCCCGAAGCGGCTTTTCATGTCGTCGAAAAAGCTCAGGTCGATGTAAACCCTGTGATCCGCGGGGCAGTAGAAGGGACCCATGGCCGACTGCGCGAAGCCGCAGGCGGACTCCACAGCCCCGGAGAAAAGTACGAGCTTCGGCTCCGAGTAGGCTCGTCCGTAGCGCCGAAACTGCTCGTGCCATGTCTTTTCCGTGTCGGCCAGGACCACGGAAACGAACTGGCTCATGGGGTCCGGCCCCGCCTTCTGCTGCCCTTGCGTCACCTGCGGGGGAGCTCCCTGCGGAACCGACTGCAGGATGACGGAAGGGTCGACACCGAAGTAGAGGCCGATCAGCACCAGGATCAGCGTGCCGATCCCGCCGCCCACCATCCCCCGCTTGACGGTCATTCCCCTCCTGTCCTCGACATTGTCGCTTCTTTCGCCGTCTTTCCAGCGCATCAGGACCTCCTTTTGCAGTGCCGCCCGCATGATCTCAACGGAGGCGATACCTCCTGAGCGGCATGAAACCATGTCCGGCCTTTCATCTTCCCGTGAGTCTTGCCGGTTGCCCGGCGCGTCGGACTCGGCCGTCCGGCGCAGGCGGAATTGCCGTTTGCTTGCCGTTCCCGCTCAACCTGATTTGCGGTTTTTGAAAAAGCCCGTCAGGAATTCGGCATCGACGGGAGAGAGATCGAATTTGAAAACCGCCTGCTCCACCAGTGTATGAAGCGACTGCTCCCGATTTTTACCTTCCAGCTTTTCGGAAACCCATTTGATGGCCTTTTTGATTTCCTCGCCCTCGGGCATGATGGTGGCCATTGTGCATCCTCCTGATTTCGATTCGATATCGCCATTGCTGATCCGGTTTTTCTGCAGGGGCGTTTCCTTCGCGGCTATAGACAAAGTATACCATGATTCCGAAAATAAGGCTATGCAAAACTTTTCCCCGGCCGCCGGAAATCCTTGACCGATCCGCGGTCTTGTGAGAGTAAGATGGGTCATGGGCAATGCCCCGTGCATTGCCGAATCCAATCGTCAAAGGAGCCCGGCATCGCCATGATTGTCAGCCTGGTCAATCAGAAGGGAGGCGTAGGAAAGACCACCATCGCCGTAAATGTGGCGCACGGACTTGCCGCTGAGGGGGGAAAGGTCCTGCTCATCGATGCCGATCAGCAGGGGAGCGTCGTGCGGTGGAAGGAAATCGACCGGGGAAACCACTTCGACGCGATCCACTATCCCCACGCGGATCTTCACGAACGCGTCGGCGAACTCACGAAGGGATATCGACATACGGTCATTGACGCGCCGCCGGCGATCGGCGACGTGATTCAGTCCGTCCTGATGTGCTCCAGCCTGGCGATCATTCCGGTCAGCCCGAGTCCCCTGGACATCTGGTCGTGCCGGGAAATGGTCCATCTGGTCAAGGAGACGCGGAAGCAGAAGCGGAACCTTGCGGGCAGGCTGCTGATCTGCCGCAAGATCGTGGGCACCCGGATCGGCCGTGAAGCCAGGGAGGCCCTGGAAATGTACGGGATGGAGATTTTTCAGACCGAGATCAGCCAACGGATCGCGTATGTGGAAGCCATGATCGCCGGACTCCCCGTCACGGCCTACGCCCCGGGCAGCGAGGCCTCCCAGGAAATCCGAAGCCTTTGCGCGGAGCTCATTCCGTAGCGCCGATTAACCGGCGCCCGCCGGACTGCGAATGGCCTTTCCCGCCCTGTTCTGTTTGTCCGATTATTGTCTTGACACTCAAGAAAATCTCCCCTTATACTTCCGCTGCCAAGGGGCTGATTGGAAAATCAAAACTGAAATCAAGGAGGGGAATCATGAAGAAACGGTTTGTCGTCGCATTGTTCATGGTCGCGGTTGCGATCACCTGGCTGACGCCGCCAGCGGCTGTTGCCGCAAATTACAAGGCGGAATACAAACTCTCCACCGTTCTCGCGAAGCCCATGCCCTGGGGCATTGCCGGCGAGCGCTGGGCGGAACTGATCAAGGAGAAAACGAAGGGGAGGATCCACGTCAAGCAGTACCCCGGCACGAGCCTCGTCGGCGGCGACCAGACCAAGGAGTATACCGCTATCCGCCAGGGCGCCATTGACATGGCCATCGGCTCCACGATCAACTGGTCACCCCAGGTGAAGGAACTGAACATCTTCGCGATGCCTTTCCTCATGCCGGACTACAAGGCCATCGACGCCCTCACGCAGGGCGAGGTCGGCAAGGAAATCTTCAAGATCCTCGAGAGCAAGGACACGATCCCCCTGGCTTGGGGTGAGAACGGCTTTCGGGAACTCTCCAATTCGAAAAAGGCGATCCGCAAGCCTGAAGACCTGAAGGGACTGAAGATCCGCGTCGTCGGCTCCCCGCTCTTCCTGGAGACCTTCGCGGCCTTGGGCGCCAACCCGACCCAGATGAGTTGGGCGGATGCGGTTCCCGCCCTCTCCAGCGGCGCCGTCGACGGGCAGGAGAATCCGCTGACCGTGTACACGGTGGCCAAACTGTCCACGGCCGCCAACCAGAAGCACCTGACGATCTGGGGCTACGTGGCCGACCCGCTCATCTTCGTCGTCAACAAGGAGGTCTGGAACAGTTGGACGCCGGAGGACCAGAAGGCAGTGCGCGAGGCCGCCATTCAGGCCGGCAAGGAGAATCTCATCGCGGCCCGGAGGGGTCTCGTGCCCCCGAACGACACCATGATCAAGGATGTGGAAAAAGCGGGGGTCAACGTGGCAAGGCTCACGCCGAAGGAAAAGGAGGCCTTCAAAAAGGCCACCCGCTCCGTCTACGAGAAATGGGCAAAACAGATCGGACCCGCCCTCGTCAAGAAGGCCGAACAGGCGGTTGCCAAGCGCAAGTAGTCATTCCTCCTCACGCCTCGACAGACAATGGCACGCGCTCGATGGACCGGATCGGGGCGCGTGCCATTGCTTTTGTCCCGGTTTTTCCCGCTCCGCACAGGGTAGACCATCCATGGAATGTCAACCATCCCGGGAGGCCAAAGGGCTCAAGACCCGGGTGCCTCTCAAATTCGAAGAATACGCAGCCGGAATTACCATTGGCCTCCTGGCGGCCATCACCTTCGCGAACGTGGTGGTTCGTTATCTGACGAATTTCTCTTTCGCGTTCACCGAAGAGATCTCCGTCTTCCTCATGGTGCTCGTGGCGCTCCTCGGCGGTTCGAGCGTCATGGCAAAGGGCGGCCATCTGAACATCATGTTCCTGGTGGACAGGCTTTCGCCGGAGCGCAGGCGCCGGGTCGTCTGTGCGGCCCATGCCCTATCGATCCTCATGTTTTCCCTGCTTGCGTTCTTCGGGGCCCGGATGGCCTGGGATGAATACCGCTTCGAGGTCACCTCGCCCGGCCTCGGCCTTCCGACCTGGATCTACACCGTCTGGCTCCCGATCCTCTCGCTGGCGATCTGCGGCCGCGCCGTGGGCGCGATGATCCGGGCATGGAGGGGAAAAACAGGATGATCCTCGTCTGCCTCCTCTTCGGCGCCTTCTTCATCATGATGTTTGCCGGCGTCCCCATCGCCGTTTCCCTCGGACTGGCGGGCACCCTGGCCATCGCCATGGGCAAGCTCGGCATCATGGCTTTTCCGACCAATTTCTACACGGGGATCGCCAAGTATCCGCTCCTGGCCATTCCCATGTTCGTTTTGGCGGGAGCCATCTTCGACCGGGCCGGCGTCGCGGAGCGGCTGCTGCGCTTCGCCGAGGCCATCATCGGCCGCGGCCGGGGAGCCCTGGCGGTTATCACCATCCTGGTGGCCATGGTCATCGGCGGGATATCCGGCTCGGGACCCGCCTGCACGGCCGCCGTGGGCGGGGTCATGCTCACCGCCATGATGCGCAACGGCTACCCGCCGGCCTTTGCGGCCTCGGTCACGGCGGCGGCCGGGTCAACCGACATCCTGATCCCGCCCTCGGTGGCCTTCATTGTTTACAGCGTACTCGTGCCGTCGGCCACCGTGCCGGCGCTTTTCGTGGGCGGCGTCGTCCCCGGGATCATGGCCTGCGTCCTGCTCATCATCCCGGCGCTTTACCTCAGCCTGAAATACAACTTCGGTGTCGATCAGAGCACGGAACCCAGGCCGAAATTCTGGCCTTCCCTTCGAGACGCCTCCTGGGCGTTGTCCGCTCCGGTGCTCATCCTGGGCGGGCTGCGCACGGGCTGGTTCACCCCGACGGAGGCCGCGGTCATGGCTGTCGTCTTCGGCCTTTTCGTGGGCTTCGTGGTCTACCGGTCGCTCACCTGGCGGGACGTCTTCGATCTGCTCATCGAGTCCGCGGAGACTTCCGCCGTCATCCTGATCGTAATCGGCCTGGCGAGCGTGTTCGCCTGGGCGACGGCCACGCTCGGCATCGTCGATCCCATCACCCGGGGCCTGGTGGCCCTGGGCGGCGGAAATTCCCTGGCCGTGCTGTTCATCCTTCTCCTTTTCCTGAAGATCGCGGGCATGTTTCTCGACGGGATCTCGATCTTTCTGATTTTCTGCCCGCTGATCATCCCGATCGCCACGGAATTCAACTGGGACCTGGTATGGTTCGGCGTGATGATGACCTACGTCATCGCCCTGGGCCAATTCTTCCCGCCCATGGCCGTCAACCTCATGGTAAGCTGCCGGCTGACGGGCGCGACCATGGAGTCGACTGTGCGCTGGGTCCTCTGGCTGATCCTCTTCATGGCCCTGGGGCTCGTGGCCATGGTCTTCTTCCCCTCTCTGGTGCTCTGGCTACCGCAGGTTCTCGGTTTCATGTAGCATCCTTCATGACTGACGGGCGCAGGGCATGACGGGCGCTTGCCGGAAAGCGCACCGCTGCCGCATAAATTGATTGACATGTCAATCAATTTATGCTTTAAACGGCCGCGCTCCTGAAAATATCGACAAATCAAACCCGTTTATTGCTCCCGCAACGAGTCCGGACGGCGCGGCTCATGCGACCATGCCTTGAAGCATAAGGGTCGCAGGCGTTACCGGAAAATGACGGACAGGCAGGGATGATCCTGCCGTGAGCCGTCCGGCAAGAATAGACGCAACAGCAACTTCAGAGAGGAGGCGACAGGAATGTCAGAGGTCTTCAAGGGAATTGAACCCATGGTTCACAACAGCAAGATCAGCGTGCCTTACAGCTGGTGGGCGGGTGATACGGCCAGCCGGTTCTTCATCAGCCTGAGGGACGAACGGAAGATCATTGCCCCGTGCTGCGGGAATTGCCGGAAGGTGTTTATGCCGCCGCGCAGGGTCTGCCCGTCCTGCTTCACGGAAAACACCCAGTGGGTGAACCTGTCCGGCGAGGGGACGCTGGTTTCCTACAGCATCGCCCGGCGCCGGCTGGAATCGATACCGGCGGATCGGAAGGCGCCCGTGATCTGGGGGCTCGTCAAACTGGATGGGGCCGACACAGCCCTGCTCCACTACCTGGATGAAGTGCGGCCGGAAGAAGTGGCCATCGGCATGCGGGTGAAGGCGGTTTTTGCCGAATCTCGGACGGGCGGCATCCGCGACATCTCACATTTCAAGCCTGTCCGGTAGGGAGGAAACATGGATCGAACAGCAATTATCGGCGTCGGAATGACGAAGATCGAAGCGGAAAAGAAGGGGGAAACCTTTGCCGACATGGCCTGGGAGGCCGTGAACCGGGCGCTGGACGATGCGGGGATGTCCATCGACGACATCGACAACGTCGTGACCACGTCCAGCGATTTCTGGGACGGGCGCACGATTTCGCTCATGGCCGTGGGTGACGCGAGCGGCGCGGCAACCAAGAATATTTCCTGCGTGGAGGGCGACGGGACGTTCGGCGCCTTTTACGCCAATGCGCGGGCGCTGTCGGGCTCCTACAAGACAACCTTGGTCACGGGTCATTCCAAGGGTTCGCAGTGCGTCTCCAGCCTGATCACCAATGCGTCCTTCGACCCCATTTACGAACGGGAACTCGGAATGGACATGATCACTGCCTGCGCGATGCAGGCCAACGCCTACATGCACCGGACCGGGCTGAAACCGGAAGAGATGGCTCTGGTCTCCGTGAAGAACCACGGAAACGCCCTTCAGAACCCCATGGCCCAGCTTCCCATGAAAATCACCGTCGAGGATGTCCTCGCCTCGGAGATGATCGCGGACCCGCTGCACAAACTGGATTGCTCGCCCGTCTCCGACGGTTGCTGCGCCGTGATCATCGCCCATGAAACGGCGGCAACGAAGTTCAGGCAGAAACCCGTGTGGATTCGGGGCCTGTCCTTCTGCACGGACAGCTTCTTCTTCGGGGACCGCGATCTGGCAAGGAGCAACGCGCTTGCCGAGGCCGCGAAAAAAGCCTACAGCATGGCCGGGATCAAGGATCCGAAGAAGGAAATCGATGTCGTCGAACTCTATGACGCCTTCACTTACCAGGAGCTGCTCTGGCTCGAGGAGATGGGGCTGGCCGAGTACGGGAAGGCAGCCGGTATGCTCCGGGCCGGCGAATTCAACGTGGACGGGCGGATGCCTGTGAACCCGTCCGGCGGTCTCCTGGCAGGTCATCCCGTGATCGCAGCCGGTCTTTACCGGATTGCCGAAATTGTTCTGCAGTTGCGCGGCGATGCCGGCGGGCATCAGGTCAGGAAAGCCAAAACGGGCCTTGCCCATGGCGTCAACGGTCTCTGCGGCCAGTCACACTGCGTCTGGGTTCTGGACGGGGAAAAGTAGGAGGAACAGCGATATGGCGAAGCGAGTAGCGATTGTCGGAACGGGACAGACCTTCCACAAAAGTCATCGTCCGGATGTGAACGGTCAGGAGCTCATCAACGAAGCGGTGCAGCGCGCCCTGGCCGACGCCGGCCTGAAGATGAAGGACATCGACGCCGTTCTCATCGGGAATATGGATCATTTCGAGGGGATCAACTACGTGGACTGCTGGAGCGTCGACGGCTCGGGCGGCGTGATGAAGCCGGTCCTCAAAATCACCACCGGCGGCACGACCGGCGCGTCTCTGGCCATCGGCGGTTATCACATGGTCGGAAGCGGCATGTTCGACAAGGTGCTGATCATCGGCTGGGAGAAGAACTCCGAATCCGACACGACCGGCGCGATCACGACGGCTTTCGATCCCATCTGGGACCGGCAGGTTTTTGCCGGCGCCATCTCCGGGCTGGCCGTCGAGGCGCAAGCGTACATGGCCCGCTACGGCGCCACCGACAGGGACGGCGCCCGCGTTTCCGTGCGGGACCGGAAGCATGCGATGAACAATCCCCATGCCCAACTCCGAAAGGAGGTGTCGCTGGAAGACGTGCTGGCCTCTCCGATGCTGGCCGATCCCATTCACCTTCTGGATGTCTGTCCCCGGTCGGACGGAGCCTGCGCGGTCATCATGGCGAGCGAGGATAGCGCGGAGAAGATCTGCACCGTGCCGGACTGGCTCTGGGGGACATCGGCGCACAACACCTATTCCTACCTGGGCGATGTCGATTGGGGCCGGCTGACCAGCATGGAGCAATGCGCCCGGGAGATCTTCAAGAAGGCGGGGATCAAGGAGCCTCGAAAGGAAGTGAATGTGATTGAGATGTATCAGCCCTATTCGTTTGCCGGGCTCATCTGGATCGAGGATATGGGGATCGTCGGGCACGGCGAGGCGCCGCGGTACGTGTGGGACGGCAACACCGACATGGGCGGAGAGCTTCCGATCAATCCCTCCGGGGGCGTGATCGCCTGCAACCCCATCGGCGCAACCGGGCTCATCCGCTGCGCCGAGGCGGCGATGCAGGTGATGGGCAAGGCGGAAGGGCGGCAGGTTCCGGACGTCCGGTTTGCCGTCAGCACCGGCTTCGGAGGGTGCATGTGGACCAATATGCTCCTTCACGGGAAGAAAAAACCGAATTGAGAGGTGAGATCATGGCTGAAAAGGAACAGTTGATTGTCGAATCCGGTGAAGCGGCACAGCCCTTTAAATATGCGGTGGGGATGCACGGCAGCAAGTTTTTCACGGAGACCCGCGACCACAAGCGCCTCATGGGACTGAAGTGCCCCAAATGCGGCAAGGTCTATGTGCCGCCGCGGGGCGTCTGCGGTCAATGCTTTGTCGAAATGAACGACTGGGTCGAAGTCGGCCCGAAGGGCGTGATCGGCACGTTCACCATTCTGCGCTTCGCCTTCATCGATCCGGAGACCGGGCACCAGAAACCGGTCCCATACGGGTACGGTTTCATCCGGCTGGACGGCGCCGACACCCTGCTGCAGCACTACATCGATCTGGAGGACGAGAGCAAGGTCAAGGTCGGTGCGCGGGTGGAGCCTGTGTGGGCAAAGGAGCGCAAGGGCAACATCCGGGACATCGAATACTTCCGGGTCGTTGACTGATCCATGGATGCGTTCCCGGTCATCGAGATCAATGCCGCGAAACGGGCCCTTCGGCTGAGGGGAGCGTTGAGCGGAAGCCTCGTGACCGGAACGGACAAGGTCCGCAGCGGATACGGAAACGGCGACTGCCTCTATTTCGACTTCCGCCACCGGGTCTTCGCGGTGGCGGACGGGAGCGAGCGCTTTCCCTGGGCGTCGCGGGACATTCTGCGAAGGCTGTCCGATGCCCTGCAGCAGGACGGCGTCCCCAAGACGGCGTCGGACTGGAGAGAATTGATCAACCGGCGTGTGTACGCGCGGCAAAAGTATCAGCACAAGACCACATTCAGTTGCGCGGCCGTGAGCGGTGACGGAGACGACATCGCCCTTACGGTGGCGCATGGCGGCGACAGCGTGGCGCTGCTGATGGATTCCGTCGGCGGCAGTGTCGTCTTCCAGACCGCGCGAAACATGGACTTCGCCGGCCGAAGCCCGGAGATCGTCGATGTGGTCGAATATCGCATTCGGGACCGGAATCTCCGGTTGGTCCTTTACAGCGACGGTTTCGACGACCTGCTGCGCTTCTGCGTCCGCACCTCCATTCTTTCCAGCCTGGGTGATGCATTTGCCGTCCTGCCCGTGGACCGGATCGGCGAGCGAATCCACCGGGTTCTCGAAGAAAATGCCGGCATGATCGAACACGACGACATTGCCTTCATGGCCCTGGATCCCTTTTGTCTGGCCGGCATCGGGGAAAAGCGCGTGCTGATCGGGGGCACGCAGCCCCACGAGGAGAAGCGCTTCCGGTCCGTCCGTGAAAACGGCGCGGCGGATCGCTGGATTCCCCAAGCGGCGTGGACGACCGCCGCGGACACCTTCCTGAAGTCGGGGATCACCGTCTCTCACTGATGGCGGACAAATACGGAGTGTCTGCCGGAAGGGATGCCTTCCGAAATGTCGCATCCCATCCGATACCCAAATGGAGCAACGCGAAGCAGATTTCGGGCCGGCATCTCCCCGACGCGGCAACCTTTGCCCGGGTGAGGCCTTTCGCGGCGGACATTCTGGGAAAAATCGTTCCTGGCGAAACGATTCCCCTCGAATATGAAATCGCAAGGAGGGAAGGACTGCGCCGGCTGCCCCCGGTCCGGCTGAACAAAAAGATCGTCAGCAAACACAGGCGGATGCAGAAAAAGGTTTCGGCTGCCGTACCTGTGTGAGAAATAATGCCCGACCAGGGCCATCCATGCATCTGCGGGCGTGAGGACTTTTCTCGGCGCTTCCGGAGTGGTGCGATCCGCCGTTGAGGCCGTCCAATCGGGCCGCTTGAAACAGCGTGTGTTAAAGTTTTGGTTTCCTGCTCTACCGGCTGACTGCGAGCGTGGAGGCGGCGACGGCCGCCATGATCTTATAAAAATCCGTCGCGGCATGGGCCACGACCTTTTCCGCAAACACCCGCCCGAAATTCGCGAGGTGCTTTTCCAAAGCCTCTTTCCGGAGCTTCTGCGCCAGCGCCTCGTTTTCCCGGCTACCCTTCTTCACGGCTTCCAGTTCGTTGAAATACAGGTAGGCCATAAATTCAAACTCTACCGCGATATGATCGGGCGGCAGCTTGAAATCGTCGACCAGGTTCAACCCGGCCTCGTAATACAGCCTCGCGATTTCAAAAGTCGATTCCTGGAGCAGTTTTCCTTCCCGGTAAACGGATTCGAAAAGATAAACCAGGCGGGGTTTCGACGAAAAAAACAGCCGGGTGTAGTCCTTTTCCAGTTCCAGCAGCAGGTCTTCCGCGCTCCGAGCGGTTGCCTTGTATTTTCTTTCCAGGACCGCGATCCGATCGGTCCAGGCGGCCTCCGGCGAAAGGATGCCGAGCGCTTCGCCCAATGCAGCCGTAAATTCCCCCGAGATCAGTTTTTCCATGAGGAGCTGATCGGGATAGTTGAACGCCTGCGCCAGGAGGTTGAAAAGCGCCACCCTGGCCTGCAGACCGATCAAGCGATCACTCGGTCCGGTCCGGCTCGTTGTTGTTTTTGAGTTGCTCATACGTTACCTCTAACACATTCCTGCCGGATTGTCCAAGGGCCGACAAAACCGGCAAACGAACCGGCAGCGCCCGCTGGCGCCGCCGGATTTCGCTTCTTGTTTACGTTATTTTTTTTCCTTATTGGCCTCCGTTTCAATACGGGTTCTTCTCTCGCTGTACTTCCGGAAGCCGACAACGGCCAGCGCTGCGAGTGCCGGCACGCCCAGTTCCCCATCCAGCGAGGCTTTGCCCTTGAGGGCCTTCTTCGCCACCTTCGGGTAGCCGAACGTCGTGGGATCTTTCTTGGCCAGAACGAACAGGTGGGTTCCGCCGTTTTCCTCATAGCCGTACAGCTTGAGTTTCTTCTCTTTGGCCATTTTCGAAGCCAGTTTCCTCATCGCTTCATATTTGCCGAACTGCAGCGCGCCGGTGGGGCAAACCTCCACGCAGGCCGGTTTCTTGTCATCGCTGACTCTGTGCGCGCACATGCTGCACTTGACGATCTTTTTTGTGTCCGCGTCGAACTGGGGAACATGAAACTTGCACACTCGGACGCAGGTCTGGCAGCCGATGCACTTCTTGGCATCGTAAAGTACCGGACCGTATTCCGATTTGGTCAAGGCTTTCACCGGGCAGTGTTCGACACAGTCCGGTTCCAGGCAGTGCATGCAGCGCTTCTGATAAAGGCCGTCGTCATTGATTTGGACAAAGGTTCTGAAGAGTCCCTTTGACGCCTGATCGTGATATCTGAACTCCTGGATGCACCGGTAAGCGCAGGAATTGCATCCCGTACAGAATGTGTCATCCAGTAAAATGGCATATTTTTTCATTTCGTCACCTCACTACATCTTCTTAATGCTGACAAAAACATCTTCAACCCAACCCATTCCGGTCGGATCGAACTTCTTTAACATCGCCGGATCCTTCTGCGGGATCAAATCGCCGTCCCGGTAACCGAAATTGGCCGCCACCTTCAGGTTCTTGGCCCGGTGCCCGATGCCATGGAACAACAAAACGCAGTCGGTTCTGGTGATGCGCTTTGTCAGATGCACCTTGGCTTTCTGCGGCCGGGGCAGATCCTTCATGTAGGTCGGATCGTTCTCGAGGATGATGCCGTCGCCTTCCTTGAGACCGAGCTTTGCCGCTGCCTCGGGATTGATCCATACCGTATCCATGTGGTTGCGGATCGTCACTTCCTTGAGGACAGGGTTGTTGATGAAGTTGGGATCGGCGTGCATATACCAGGGCGCCCGGGTTATGAGCAGTGAGAACTTGTAGTCTCCCGTGGCTTCATGCCAGCGAGCATGCCAGATGGGCAGCGGGGCGTGACCGACTTCGGCAAACTCGTTGATGTACATCTTCACTCTTCCCCTGGGCTTGCCGTAGCCGATCTGCTCAATCTGCTTGTAGTTCCGATAGGCTTTTTTGTCGATCCACAAACCGCCCTTCTTCATGAAATCGGCGGCATTCTCGGCAATGCCCGCTTGCTTGACCGCGGCATCGCTCAGATTCGTCGGGATTTTTTTGGCCGGATCACCGCTTCCATCCGTCGTCCAGTATTTCGGCGCCAGAGCCAGACCGATCTTCATGGCAAAGCCGCCCCAGCCGATCTGGTCGCCCGGTGATTTCTGCACCGGCGTACCGCCGACGATGCAGGGATATTTCGGATAGTAGAGGCGCAGGTCCATCTTGCCCTCTTCAAACTGGTGGGGTGCCGGCACGACGTAGTCGCAGAAGTAGCCCAGATCGTCCAGATACAGGTTCCAGTCCACGACGAGTTCCAGCTTCTGAGAAGCGGCCTCGAACATCTGGGAATGGATCATGGCAAACAGCCCCCGGTGCGGGTTTCTGAAAAAGGCTACCTTCGCGCGGGTCGTCTTGTAGAGCCCCCATCCCACCATGCCGTAATGACCCGGTGCCGAAAAATCCTTCTTCCGGTAAATGTCATCGGTGACCGGAAATTCATTGCGGAAGTCCACCGGCTGGGCGGGCTGCTCGGGATAAGGCGCCACGGGCGGGGCAATTTCGTCGATCCAGGGAATCTTCACGTCGTGCAGCAGGAGCATGCCGCCTTCATGGTCGATCGAGCCGGCAAGGGCGTTTAGAATCTGGATGGCGTGGCGGAGCCGCCAACTGTTGGCGTAATTGGGGCCTGCCGCATCGCGCTTGTACGTGGGAATCAGTGCGTAGGGTGCGGCAGCCGCAAAATCGCGCGCGATCTTGCTGATGGCCTTGGCCGGAACGTCGCTGATCTTCGCGGCCCACTCGGGCGTACAGGCCTTCGTCGCCTCGGCCAGAAGCTGCAGAACCGGTTTGGCCTTGACCGGCCGTCCGTCGATCTTCACGGTAAATGTGCCGTCCAGCGCCGGAGCATCGCATCGATCAATGGGTACGGCTTTTTTGTTTTTTGTGGACCAGGCCAGGAACATGCCGTCGGCTGTTTTCAGGTGCGCCTGTTTTTCCACGTCAACCAGAGCCGCTCCATCCGAATATTGGGTCATGAAAACCTTGTTGTACTTTTTGCCGGCCACAATGACATTGATCATGGCCAGCGCAACGGCCAGGTCGGTGCCCGGCTTGATCGCGTAATACTCACTGGCAAAATTGTCCGTCATGGGGGTGCGGACCGGGTTGAACATGACGATCTTGCCCCCGTTTCGTTTTCCCGTCGCCCAGTGATTGAGCATGCCCGCCTTGCCGCACTTGGAAAAAGAGTCAAACCCGAACCAAACCTGGTACTTGCAAGTGTCGTAATCATAACCGCACACATGGTGGCTCGGCGTGTAGCAGCTGGAATAAAACTTGTTCGGCGGATTGGTCAGCGTCAGGCAGTTGATGTAGTAATGGGTGCCGAAACATTCCGTCCGCTGATCGCTCCGGGTGCAGCCGATGGATTGACACAGGCGGTTGGTATAGGGATCGCCCGGCGACGCCATCAGAATTTCTTCCGGTTTGTAGGTTTTCATCTTGGCGATGATTTCGTTGACCGCATCTTCCGTCTTCATGACAATCCAACCGGGATCCACGTCGGTTCCCTTCGTTTTGTTGGTCCTCTTCAGAGAAACCATCAGGCGGTCCGGATCGTACATCGAATCAACGAATCCCATGCCTTTGATGCAGAATTTCCCGTTGGAAACGGGATCGTCCGGACGGCCTTCCAGGGTCAGCGCCCGCTCGAGACCGGTGGCGGGGTCAACACCGACCACAACGTGATAGGCACAGTCCGCTTCGCAGGCCCGTGCGCAAACCTGTGGCACTTTTTTCGTGATTCGGTAGGGCATTTTCTCCTGGGGATGATCACCGAAGGCCCAGGCCGCCCGCATGTTCCTGAAGGGAAAAGCCGTCATCGCGGTGGCGACACCGGCTGCTCCCGCCAGCTTCAAAAATCCTCTTCTTCTCATCGAATACTTCTCTTCCATTGCGATTGCCTCCTTCTGAACGCCATCCGACGTTCAAAATTTTCTTGTCCCGACAGCCTGCGCCGCAATGCTCCGGCCGCCCTGTCAGAGTTAGAATAGAGGATTTTGAGGGATTGTCAAGAAAAATATGAATTAAATCATATAGTTATGTATCTTGAAGCATATGTTCGGCGGAGCATGGCCGGACAAAAGGCGGGATTTTGTTGCCGGATTCATTTTTTTTCGTCGCTTTTCACGGTTGTGTCTTTAAGCAAGACAAACGGGGATCTGCGCGCCCTGATAAACTCGTCGACATCTTTTTCCAGCTTCTCGAATTCCGAGAGAAGCCTTCTGGCGTCTTGGGTCAGGTGCAGCTTCTTGTCCTCTCCCACCTCAACGATCTTTCTGCCGATGCGCCCTTCCGTCAATTTGATTTTTCCCCAGGCAGCGCGGTAGGACATTTTCATTTGTTTGGCGGCGCCGTACAGGCCGTGGCAGTCGTCGATGGCCTTCAACAGTTGGTCGCGTCCCTCGCCGAACAGCGCATGACCGTCCTTTTCCAGCCAGATTTTAAATTTGATGTCCATAATCACCTCCAAGAATCATTCCTGAAATCACGTTCGAACGGATGCACTGCCGGAGGGATCCTCCGTCATCGCGGGTGGACCGATGCGGTATGGATGGATAACTGCTCAAATAATGCATTGATTTTGACGGTTTGGAGTATATGGGGGATGTTTTTGCCCGTCAAGGCATATTTTCATGAGTGGCACACTTCAGAAATTATCTCTGTGCACATCTGTCCAATATAGATTTTATACAAAACGCAACAGCCGATGCGTTGACAATTGTTCCGGGATTGCAGGATGAGATTCGTCGTCCAGAAGAATCACGGTACGACCATCGTCTCCATGGCATATTGCTGGTGGCAACGGGATGAGTTGCCCCCAGGTCAGCAGTCTCTTGGGGGACTCCCCTTCAGCAACATGGATCGCGGTGTCTGATGTGGGTTCCACCGGAGGAAAAGGACCCCGTCCTGTTGCATCATCCCACGCGCAAGAGTGTGGGCTATTTCGGAGCTGTCCGTTTGCGCGATGGGAAACTGGTTTGCCAAAGAGAGGAAGAGAAGTTTAACGCGATGACGTTCCATCGGTTTCTCAAGCGTCTCCGGCAGGCCAGTTCTCGAAGCGGGCGGCGCGTGGTTGTGATTGCAGACAATGCCAGGTACCATCATGCCAAGCTCCATGCCGATTGGAGAAACAACCAAGCGCCCCACTTCGTATTGGATTTTCTGCCTCCGTACAGCCCTGATCTGAATCCGATTGAGCGGTTATGGAAATTGGCTCGAAAACTCTGTCTGCACAACCGATATTTCCCGACGCTCGGCGATGTGGTTCAGTCCGTGGAGTCCAGATTCGCCGAATGGGCGTCAGG
>JAXDBM010000096.1:0-23987 GCA_034678725.1 Syntrophales bacterium
AGAATCGTTGCTTTTGTTTCCTGTGCTTTGTCTACAGACCCTTCACCGGGGTGCACATCGGGTCCAGCCAGCCCTTGCCCGCCTTCTTCGCGAATTTCTCCTTGTCCTTCGCTCCCGTCTTCTTCATTGTCCCGTTCCTCCTCTCTGAATTGCGATATGGTCTATAATCCCTTGAAGCCCGTCATCGGATGATGGCCGGTCCGGTTCCGCTCGATTGTCTTCCCCAGGAGATCCTTCTGGGGGTTGAACTCGACTTTGCCTTTCAGGATGACGTTCATGGTTTTTAACTCCCTTTCTTTCCTTCTTTCGAGGCTACATTAATCCCGAAAGCGGTTGGAGACAATCGGAGGAACCCTGATTATCGAAGGGGAAAAGGGAGAGGAAGAAGATCAGCCGATCCGACATTCCGGATCGGTGTTTGTCCGATGGGGTGAGCGGGAGCAAGATGGTTAGGAATCAAAACGGTGTGGCCAGAATCCAATTGACACGCGAATGGTTCTACCGATAAGTTTGCAAGGGTGAAATTTGTCCATATGAATTTAACCGCGAAAGGAGGAACGACCGGGATCACGATGCCCATCATCGTGGCACGCAAGGCTCACCTCGTCATTCCGGTCGGTCTTGAGAAGTTGGTTGCAGGTGATGTAGCGGATCTGACATTGAAGATGCGTGAACCGATGGAATTGCTGCCTCCCCCCGCTGGCCGTTCGACGACACGATTTCCCGGTCACCTGGTTCCCTCCATGTGGATCCTGACAGGCGAGATCTTCACGGAGTTGGAGGCCATTAAGATCCTGACCGGTGCAACGGCCTTTCAGGCCAGCGCAGGCGGCATCAGCGGCGCGGAGGTTTCATCCTGGATCGTTTTCAGGGGAACCAGGGATCAGGTCAAAAAGGCCCTCGACCTGACAAACTCCGTCCAGGGGGAACCGCCTTACTCCGAATAGGAAATTGATTGTTGTGATGCCGCGATGACGGATCAGCCTCGGTCTGACCCGAAGGATGTCAATCGGCAGATTTTCAAACTGTCGCCGCCGGGGGCTTTTTGATCTCCCAGCGGCGACAGTCGTTTACTTGAGGGATCAGATAATGCACTTTTCCTTGAGCGCCGCCAGATCGGCATCGCCCATGCCCAGCAGTTCGCCGAAGACTTCCGCATTGTGCTGACCGACGTCCGGGGCCCCTCCTTCGACCGGGAGAATCTGGCCGTCGATCTTCATTGCCACGCCGGGGACCTTCACCTTGAGGCCGCTGGAGTGCGTCACTTCCGCAACCAGGCCGCGTGCCTGGGCATGCGGATTTTTCAGCATGTCGCCTGCATTCTGGATGGGCGAGCAGGGTACGCCGTTTTTCATCAGCATGCCGATCAGTTCCATCGTTCCGTGCTGGACCGTCCAGCCGACGATGATCTCCCGGAGTTCGGCTTCATTGATACAGCGCTGGTAGTTGTCGGAGAATTTCGGGTCTTGCATCAGTTCCTCACGCCCCATGACCTTTGCGAGGGCGCTGAAGTTGTTGTTGTTCGCCGTGGCGATCATGAGCCAGCCATCCTTCGTCTTGAAGGTGTCGAAGGGGGTGACGTAGGCGAGGCGGTTTCCATAGCGCGGGACTTCCTTGCCCAGGTTCATCGGGCTGAGGAATGGAACGTCCTGGGTGTTCAGCACGCAGTCGAGCATGGCGACGTCCACGTGCATGCCCTTGCCCGTTGCCCGGGCCTGAAGGACGCCCATTACGATTCCCAGAGCTCCAAATGTCCCGCTGAGGTAATCCACGGCTGCATTGCCCGTACGCGTGGGGGCGCCGTCGGGAAATCCCGTGGACATCATCATGCCGCTCATGGCCTGGATGACCGCATCATAGCCCGGCAGCGGGGAGAGGGGACCGAACTGGCCGAACCCGGAAATTGAGCAGTAGACGATCTTCGGGTTGATTGCCTTGATGGTCTCGTAATCGACATTCCAGCGCTTCATGGTGCCTGGGGTGTAGTTCTCCAGGATGACGTCAACCTTTGCCGCCAACTTGCGGAAAAGCTCCTGTCCCTCCGGCTTGTTCAGGTCGATCGTCAAACCTTTTTTTGCCCGGTTGATGCTGACGAAGCCCAGCGGAACGCCTTCCTTCTGAGGAGGGAACAACCTTGAGTCTTCTCCCCGGCCCGGCCGCTCCAGCTTGTAAACCTCGGCTCCGTAGTCGGCCAGGAGGGCGCCGCAGTATGGCCCCGAAATTGAGCTGGTGAAATCGATTACCTTAATGCCTTTCAATGGTTTCATCTTGAATCCCCTTTCCTTGATGTTATTTATTCCATGGTATTTTGATATCGACTGACCAGTCAGTCATTATGCCTTTAACAAAATCTCACCGGTGTGTCAAGCAAATCATTTCAGGGGGGTCGCCAGGGTACGTGTTTCGATTCGCGGCACCGCGAAACCGAAAAAAGAGCCGATCCCGGCATCATCGGCCATAATTCATGTTGTGGACTGGCCAGCTGTGGGCCGATATTCAAAAAAACCAAATGTTCTCAAAAACATGCATGCCGGGAACAGCAGGGCAGCGTGACCCTGCCTTTCCCGGCAGCGAATCCCTTGAAAAAGGATTTAATTGGATGGATTGCGCGATAGTCGATGCCGAGACTTCATTACCACACCTTCCCGGCTTCTTCCCCCATGCCGTATTCCTCGAGTTTTTCCCTGGTCGGTATCCCTTTGACGGGATCGAAGCCCACCAGCTCGTAGAATCTCGCTTTCATTCCCTCGAAATTCATCTCGATGCCCTCCGGCTCCCCGTCTCTGGCCGGTTCCAGCATCCGCGGTGTGAGGTTGTCATCCTGCGCGGTGAGCCCGAAGCGGTAATTGATGAGCCTCTTGAGGTAAAAGACCCGGCGACCCGCCCGCAGCATTTCCTCGGTGTCCCAGCCGTAACCGGCCACGTCGTTGAAGAGGTTCAGCCAGTCCGAAATGGTCAGGGTGTCCGCGAAGGCGCACCAGCAGGCGCTGTTCTCCAGTGCGCCGAAGGTAATGGAAACGACAGCGGCTTCCGGCTTATTTTCATCGCTTTTGGCATCCATTCCCGTGATATAGTCGAAACCGATCTCCGGATAGTAGCGCGCCCCCATTTCGACGAACAGCATAGGGTCCGCCACATGGCAGGCCCCCCGGGGGCTCATCGCGTACGTCAGGGCCATGCCGTGGCCGCCGCCTCTCGGGTCATGCATCGGCGCCTCCAGTCCTTTGCAGTGGACGGTGTACTCCATGCCCCTGCCGATCTTTTTCGCCGCGGCCACGCTCCCGTCGGCCAGGAGCTCACCCAGATTTCCTTCCCTTCTGGCAATCCTGGGCAGCACCACATCAATCATCGTCTCCATGTCTCCCCACTTCAGGGGAATGCCGTCCGTATCCTCCGGTGTCAGGTCCCCCTTCTCGAATGCCTCCATGGCCCAGGCGATCGTCCCTCCCGCCGAGATGGTGTCCATGCCGAGATCATTGCATAGACGGCCCGCCTTGCAGGTGGCGGCCAGATCGATGGAGCCGATGAGAGTGCCGAAAGAGACCATGGTTTCATATTCCGGCCCCGGCCCCTCCGGCACGGCAAAGGGTCCCTCCTTCACCTCCACCACGCGCTTACAGGCGATGCCGCAGAAGGCACAGGCGCCCCGCTTGGTCAGGTACTTCTCGCTCAATGTGCTGCCCGCCAGGGCGTCCGCCGCCTCCTCCCAGAAGTTTGAAGTCCAGTTCCTGACTGGGACATCGCCGGCATAAACGCCGCCCGTCAGGTTGGCCGCTGTTCCGTCCGTATGGAGAAGCGTCGCCGGCAGCGCCTCGATGATCCGGATGTTAAGTTCCTTTCGAAAGGCTTCATAGCCGCCCTTGTTCGCCACCTCCATGTCCTTTTTAGAGGCCTTGATGACGATGGCCTTGAGGTTTTTCGACCCCATGATGGCGCCGAAACCGGCCCGCCCAGTCGCGTGGTGGCCGTCGTTCAGGATGATGGTGTATTTGACCAGATTCTCCGCGGCAGGCCCGATGACCAGGGTTCGGTAATCCTTTCCATGTTTGGCTTTCAAAGCCTTCGTGACCTCTTCCGCGCCCTTCCCCCAGTATTCATCCGCGGCAAGAATTTGAACGTTACTGTCCTGGATAAGCAGATAGGAGGGCCCGGAGGCTTTGCCGGTGATGATCACGCCGTCAAACCCCGCGTACCGGAGCTCCGGGGCAAAATATCCGCCGCCGGACGAATCGCCCCAGTGGCCGGTCAGCGGCGAACACCCGGCCACACTGTTCCGGCTGGCTCCTGAAAGCCGAAGGCCTGCAAAGGGGCCGTTCATGAAGATCAGCATGGCCTCGGGCGCGAGGGGATCAATGTCGAAGCGTCCCCGCTCCCAGAAAATCTTCGCGGCCAGGCCGCTGCCGCCGATGTACTGCCTGTAGTATTCCTCCGGCAGCGTTTCCACATTTGAGCTGCCGGCCGTGAGATCCACATTGATGACCTTCCCCGTGTTCCCTTTCATATGGCAATCCTCCTGTTCCGTCTTCTACGGCTTGGGGGCCGGCGCCTGGCAAAACTCTCAATATGTTGTGCAAAGTAGGGGAGACGCGTCGCTGCCCCTCTTTATATTTTTGATGCGGCATGAACCGTGCCGCGGAGGTTCCCGTCGGCGGCAAACGGATCATTCGCGAAACAGCGGCCTATGCCGTCATCTTGTCTCCCCAGCCTAGATCCTTGAGGACCTGCTCGTAAATCACCGCCACCTTTTTCAGTTTGGGGGCCAGTTTCAGCAGTCCCGTGGCCGATCCCCTGACCTTGATCTGGCCGCGGGTGATGGCCATCACCGGGTTGAGTTTGTTGGCCCAGGACAGGTGGGCGTTGTCGGCCGACAGGCTCATGGTGAGATCCGGGTTGTCGGCGGGCTTGCCTGCGCCGACAATGAACTTCCCGTCGCGGCCATCCACGTGGAAGGAGCAGTTGGGGCCATCCTGAGTGTAGTCGAACCAGATGAGCTGGTTCACTTTTTTCATGCCCTCGATGAACTCCGGCTCCTCCTTGACCTTCTCCCACAGGGTTACAAACGCCTTGATCGGTTCCGTTTCGTCTTTCCAGTACTTCATGGTTTCATCCTCCTCGTTGAATTATCGGGCTTTCAGATACAGGCTGCAAACGTCATCCTCTTCCAGACACCTCGGGTTGTAGGGGAGCTGGGAATCCCCCATGGCGAGATCGATCAACGGCTGAAGGGCCTCCCGGCTTTCGGGAACGCCAAAGTCCTTCAGGGTCTGCGTCATGCCCACGGACTTCTGCAGGTGCCTCACCGCCTTTACGGCTGCCCTGGCAGCCTCCTCCTTGCTCATCCGATCGACGTCGATGCCCATGGCATCAGCGACCAGGACGAAGCGGTCGGGATTTTCCTCCAGATTGAACTCCATCAGGTGGGGAAGCATGATGCCGTTGGCCAGCCCGTGTGCAATCCCGTAAAGGGCGCCGAGGGAGTGGGCCATCGCGTGAACGCCGCCTGTAAAGGAGTTGATGAAGGCCATGCCAGCCATGGTGCTGGCAATGAGCAGATTGCCCCGGGCGTCGACATTGCCCGGATCCTTCACGGCCTGCGGCAGATATTTGGAAATCAGCCGGATGGCATGAATGGCCAATCCGTCAGAAATGGGATTCGGACTGATGCAGGTTACGGATTCGATGGCGTGGGTCAGGGCGTCCATGCCCGTGAAGGCCGTGATCTTCGGGGGAAGCTTCACGGTCAGTTCGGGGTCCAGCATGGCAATGTCCGCGTTGCAGTAAGGGTGGGCCACGGCGACTTTCATCTTCTCCACGTCGTTCAGGACTACCATCGCGTAGGTCACTTCCGCCCCCGTTCCGGCGGTTGTGGGGAAGGCGATATGCGGCGGCAGGAGTTTGGCATCGTCGAACAGGCCGACCTGGTCCGCCAGAGGCCCGAAATCGTCCAATCCCCCGCCAATCAGGATGTTGATCGCCTTGGCCGTGTCCATGACGCTGCCCCCTCCCACGACGACCATGCAGTCGGCGCCACACTTCCGGTAGAAGGCAGCCCCCTCGTTGATCAGGTCGATCCGGGCATCCTGCACAATGTTGTCATAGACGCCGGCCAACTCGAGGCTGGATTCCTTGACGGCATCGACGACCATCTGGGCCACGCCGGCCTGAACCAGTCCTTTGTCCGTGTACAGGGCCACCTTTGTGCCGCCGAGCTTCTCCATCTCGAAACCCAGTTCCTCACGCAAACCAGCCTTGTACATGACCCTCGGCCGGTTGACCCAGGTGAAGAAAGGCTCGAACGGGATATTTGGATACTTCATGCCTAACTCCTTTCTGAACGATGAATTGGTTGTGCTATCTACAATGAACAGCGTTCTTCTGCAAGCTTTGAAATCGGCTATCAAAATCAACGCCGAAACCGGCACCGGTGAGCGGGCATCCGCCTGACAAACCGCACCTTCACGGTATGCTGAAAGATCAGCACTGGAAACACACGGGAAACACCGCTTGACTTTTTCCCGGGTTGGGCGCACAGGAGTAGATGGCAACCGATGGAGATCCGTGCAGTTTTCAAGGAATCCCATTGAATGGGCTGCCTCGCCGCAAGCAGCAGGGTAGCAGGCCCGGATAATCAATCTGTTCGCACCAGGGAGCCTGGAATTTGCCGGGAGAGATTCGAGACAAAGAAAAGCAGAAAAGGAGGGTCATGACGATGAAAAAGATTTTCGGTTCGGCAGCGGTCTTGTTTTTGTCCGTTTTTCTTGCATTGGCACCCGCGGGCCATTCCGTCGCCGCGGAGGCCGGTCCCTTCTACATCGGCGTTTTCGGGGGTCACACGTTCGGCTCGGACATGGAAATGGAAGGGCATTATTATTCCTACTATTCGAGCGATCTTGACATCAAGGACACCTGGGTGGCCGGGGCCAAATTCGGCTACACGATGCCGTTTGCAAAATACCTGGCCGCTGAATTCGAATACAAGTATTTCGGTCCGGATATCGATCGGACCGTTTTGTACTCATCGGGATCCGATTTCCGTGCCATCGAGGGTGACGCGGATGTTCACAGTTACCTGTTCAATTTCATCGCAAAATATCCCGAGGGGAAGATTCATCCCTTTGTGGGGGTCGGCGTCGGCTTTTCCTATGTGGACATCTCCGCCACAACCACGTCCCGGAAATCGGGCGTCACATCCAGCTATTCGACGAGCCACGACAAGACCGCTTTTGCGTGGCAGCTCCTGGCCGGGATCAATTTCGAGATCAGCAAGAACTTTTCCGTGGATCTGGCGTATCGGTATTTTATGACATCTTCGGACGACGATGATTATGACGATGATGATTACTACTATGATCGTTATCGCGGAATTGAAACCGAAATCAAAGCAAGCATGGTCACGATCGGTTTGAATTATCATTTTTGAGAAATCCTTTAAACGACGGCCGACAGGCGGTTCGAACGCACCGCCTTTTGAAAAACCCCGCTCCTCTTCACAGAAGCGGGGTTTTTTGCTTGATCCCGTTCATCTCGTCTTCGGATATGGTGGGAGCCCTTTGAATCGCGCACATCCCGCGCGCGCTCATGAATCCCGCCCGCGTTGACGCGACCCGCTTCTTCCGGCACATTGCCGTCAGGCGGGAAAATGCAAACCCGCAGAACGCCACAGATATCCCTGTGCAAATATTGGCGGATGGGATATGAAACCGGCATTCAGAACGGTTCGCACTCCGGCGGAAAGGCTGGGAAGACCGGGGGCTTGCGGGACGATAGAAAATGACCATTTCGAGCGACGAACGATGAAAAGGGAAGGCGGCGTTTCGGACGTCCCGCTCCTGGGGTTGCTGGCAATGCTTTACTTCGCGCAGGGCTTGCCGTCCGGCTTGCTGGGCAAGGCGCTTCCCCCGCTCTTGCGTGCGCACGGCGTTTCGCTGTCCGCCATCGGGTTTACAGCCCTGCTCGCCCTGCCCTGGACGCTGAAGTTCCTCTGGGCACCTTTCCTGGACCGCTTCTGGACGCGCCGGCAATGGCTGCTGACGCTCAACCTGGCGACCTTCGGATTGATGCTGCTGGTCGCCGCCCATGACTTCAGACACTGGGTCTCGCAGTCGTTCGCCGGGCTGATGGCGGTCCTGTTTCTGATGAACCTTGCCGCCGCCACCCAGGACATCGCGACGGACGGCCTGGCGGTCAGCCGGCTGGCGCCCCACCTGCGCGGACTGGGCAACAGCGTGCAGGTGATCGGCTACAAGATCGGCATGATCGTCGGAGGCGGATTCCTGCTGTGGCTGGTGGCTCGCTTCGGCTGGCAACTGTCCTACCGCGCGCTCGCGCTGCTGATCGTGCCGGTCCTGCTGCCCGTCTGGTTCATGCGGGAGTCCCCGGCTGCAGAAGGCGCGGCCGTCCAGCGCGCAGACTGGCAGGGCTGGCAGGGCTATGTGCGTCTTTTTGCCGAGTTCCTTTCGAGGCCGGGCATCGGATGGTGGATGATCACCGTTGCGATGTTCAAGGCGGGGGACGCACTGGCCTCGCGTATGATCGGCCCCCTTCTTTTGGACCGGGGATTGTTGCTCGCAGATATCGGGCTCTTGACCGGCGTGGTCGGCGCGGTGGCAGGGCTGGCCGGCGCACTGTTCGGCGGGCTGTTCCTGCTTCGGCTGGGACACCGCAACGCCCTTCTCCTGTTCGGGGGGCTGCAGGCGGTGGGCCTGGCCGGCTACCTGCTGGTCGCTGGGGGCGTCCATGACGCAACGGCGCTATACGCCGTCGTCTGCGCGGAGCAATTCGCCGACGGCCTGTCGACGGTGGCGCTGTTCACCTCGATGATGGACGTGTGCCGCGCGCAGTCGCCGGGGACCGACTACACGCTCCAGGCGGCCCTGCAGGTGACGGTCTCCGGCTTTGCGGCCCTGGCCAGCGGCCTTTTTGCCCAGGCCTGGGGTTATTCGGTTGTTTTCACCACCGGCTCCGCGCTCACGCTCTTTGCGCTTGCACCCGTGCTGATGTATTTCCGCGCCGGACGGAGATCGGCCGTTTTTGACTGAAGCGTTGCTGCTCCTGCGCTTTCCCGTGGCCGCCCTCCCGGGCAATCCAGAAGACAGCGGTGGCGGCGGATGCGGATCGCTCCCGGACCGTGTGAATCCGGACGATCGCCAGCCTCGCCAACGAAAGTTCCGACAAAGGCCTTCCCGCATATTGAATTGACATGCAAGGCCGTTGCCCCTATATTTCTCCCACCGGTATCGCGTCACATCAAAGGCAGGGGAAATGGAGCATTGCAGGAATGTTTGGAAAACCAAAAGGAGAGAAGTACCACACCCGAACCATCGAGGTGAATACATACGAGTATGACGATCGGCGACTGGCCGTTGAAGGCAGCCTGACGGACCGTCGCTGGCAGGAATTCCACCTGGCCACGGGCGAAAAGAAACCGCCGGGCATCCTGCACCAGATGATCATCCGGCTGCTGGTCAGCAAAACCACCCTGGAGATCGAAGACCTTGAACTGGAAATGCCCGCTGTTCCGCGCAGTGAATGTCTGGAAACCAGGGACAGCCTGAATGCCGTCAAGGGATCGAGAATTGCTGCCGGATTTACAGCGAAAGTAAAGGCTATGGCCGGCAACGGCCGGGGGTGCAGCCACCTGGCGGCGCTTTTAACAGCCATGGGCCCCTCCGCCATACAGGGATACGCCTCTTACAAGCTGCAGAAATCCCCACAATTCATCTCGAGCATGCTGAACATGCTCCTGAACACCTGCTGGACGTGGCGCGCGGAAGGGCCGCTGATCCGATTCCTGAAGGAAAAAATCGAAGCGTCCGAAACAGCAAAGCCCTCGCCGGCCGGCAATGCAAAGCGCGATTCGGACAACTGAGCGCTGACGCGCCGGCGGCAGCCTCCGCCGGCCGTGCCGAACAGGAGAAATCAGATGGAGAGGCAGAAACAGGCCTATGTCTATGCACTGATCACGGTGCTGTTCTGGTCCACGGTGGCCTCCGCTTTCAAGCTCACACTGCGTCACCTGGAGTTTCACCATCTCCTTCTCTATGCGGCCGCCGTCTCCATGACGGTCCTTTTTTGCATCTGCCTGGCCCAGGGTAAAATCTCCCTTGTCCTTCAAAGCACAAGAGGCGAGGTCTTCCGCTCGGCGCTGCTCGGCCTGATCAACCCCTTCCTCTATTACCTCATCCTGTTCAAAGCCTATTCCCTCCTGCCCGCCCAGGAGGCCCAGCCGCTGAACTTCACCTGGCCGATCATGCTCGTCCTGCTGTCCATGGCCGTCCTGCGGCAGCGGATCGGCTTGAGGAGCATCGCGGCGATTCTTGTCTGCTTTCTCGGGGTTTTCGTCATCTCCACCCGCGGCGATCTGCTCGGCTTCCACTTCAGCAACCCCCTCGGCGCCTTCCTTGCCCTGTCGAGTTCGCTGCTCTGGGCCACGTTCTGGATTGTAAACGTGAAGGACCGGCGCGACGAGGTCGTGAAGCTGCTGCTGAATTTCTCTTTCGGCTTTCTCTACACGTTCACTCTCGTGTTTCTGATTGCGCCCCCCGGGCGTCCCTCCTGGCAGGGCATCGCCGGGGCCGCCTACGTAGGCCTCTTCGAGATGGGCATCACCTTTATCCTCTGGCTGAAGGCCCTTTCCCTCTCCCGGACGACCGCGGAGGTGAGCCACCTGGTCTATTTTTCGCCCTTCCTGTCGCTGATCGTCATCCATTTTGTCGTGGGGGAGGAGATCCGGGCCGCCACCTGGATCGGCCTCAGCCTGATCGTAGGGGGCGTGTTGATCCAGGAACTCTGGGGTCGACGATCCATGTCCTGATCAGCTCCAGGCTGACGGAATACTCCAGGAGACTGAGCAGGGATGCTGCGCTGGATGCCCGGGAAGCCTGCGAGTGACAGGCCGTATAGCGCGGGCGAAGACTGGATCGAGACGCATCGGGAATGCGCCTGCAGGGCATTGAACTACTTTTGAACCCGGTGTTCCTGCATTCCGAGAGGCAGAAGCTGACCGATCCCCATCACGATCAGGCGGGACGGATCGCCCTGTGCGGCGTCCATGACCCTCGACAGCTCCAGCGGCGCCCGGCCGATCGGTTCATCTCCGAGCCGAAAGGTTCCCCATTGCGTCGGAATCAGATAGCGGGCGCCCAGGTCCCGGAAGGCTTCGATCGCCTCCCGTGCATCCATGTGGGCATAGTGCATGAACCAGCGGGGATCGAAGGCCGTGACGGGAAGCAGCGCGTAGTCGATGCCGGGATAATGGCGTCCGATCTCCCGGTAGCCGATGAAATAACCGCTGTCGCCGCCATAGTAGATTGTCCGGCCGGCGGAATGAAGAAGAAAACTCGCCCACAGCGTCGTGTTCATGCCCTGCCCGATCCTCCGCGACCAGTGCTGCGCGGGCAGGCAGGAAATCCGGCAGCCTTCGCCGCATGACATGCTTTGCCACCAGTCCATCTCCACCACGTCCTGTTTGCCCAGATCATTCATCAGGGCCTTCAGCCCGAGCGGGACATAGATCCGCGTTCCGTCGGGAAGGCGCCTCAGGCTGTCGGCATCCAGGTGATCGTAATGGTTGTGCGAAAGGATCACGTTCTTCCTGCCGGGCAGAGCCGCAAACGCATCGAGGGAAAGGCCGGGCGGCGTCTTTCGCTTCGGCAGCAGCGCCCGCTCCGAAAAGACCGGGTCCGTGATCCAGTACACCCCGCCGATTCGAATCAGAAACGTGGCATGACCGATCCAGGCGATAAAGTCGCCCGGCGAAGACAGGATCCGTTCCCGAAGATCCGGGGCGACGCCGGGGATATCATTTTCCTCAGCCGGGGAATAGGATGCCTTTCCCGAAAGCTGCCAGCGCAGAAAATCGCGAAAGTCCTTCTGCTGGGGCATCCAGGGATTGAAGTACATCCCGTCTGTCCGGTGGGGAGCGTACAAAAGGGCCGGATCCGCGGACTCCACCTGTTCCCGCCACTTCCTTTCATCGAAGGGCCTGCCGGGCAGAAGGCAGGAGGACAGGAGCAAAACCAGCGTCGTGATCACGGCCGCATGAATGTTTTTTCGAAAATTTGCCTGCATGGGATGAGGAATGATCCGTCGCAATCGTCCCCGGCATCAAAAGTGGCATTCGGAAGCAAAGCCTGCTTAAAATTAGGCACGCGCTTCCTCGTTGTCAACGGCGGACTGCGGAAGGAATGAACGGGGCGCTCGGGCACCGGGCGTCATTCGCAAATGGATTCCGCGGCAAAGTGGCCGCACAGCCCGTGCACCCCGCCGCCGGGCGGCGTCGATGAGGAGCAGAGGTAGATATGCGGCGCCGATGTGCGGTAGGGATTGAGAGCGGCAACGGGCCGGGTATAAAGTTGAAAGAGATCCTGGACGCCGCCGTTGATGTCTCCCCCCACGTAGTTGGCATTGTACCGTTCCATCGCCGCCGCCGAGAGAACGTGTTTTGCCAGGATCGTCTTCCGGAATCCGGGCGCGTACCGCTCGATCTTGGCTTCGACAATCTCCGACAGATCCGCGGTCGAGCCATGGGGGACGTGGCAGTAGGCCCAGGCCGTATGCCCGCCGGCGGGTGCACGCGATGGGTCGAAAAGGCTTTGCTGGGCGAGAACAATATAGGGGGAAGACGGTGTTGCACCGGCAGCGACATCTCGAAGCGACGACGAGATCTCCGCGAGTGAAGCGCCCAGGTGAACCGTACCCGCCTTCCTGCAGATTTCCGCTGTCCAGGGAATGGGCTCCCGAAGCGCCCAATCCATCTTGCAGACCCCCGGCCCGTAGCGGAAGCGTGCGAGCCTGCGCCGGTAGCAATCGGAAAGACCGAGCCCTTCGATGTCGAGCAGCTGGCGGGGCGTCACGTCGAAGAAATAAAGCGCCGCCCGCGGCATCTGGCCCACGGCGGTGATGGGCGTGCCGGTGATAATCTCACCGCCGCCGCTGCGGAAGCGGTCTGCCAGGGCATCGGCCAGTTTCTGGGAGCCGCCCTGAATGACGGGCCAGCCCACGCTGTGGGCCAGCGCGGCCAGAACGATCGCGAAAGCCGCGGTTGCCGTCCGCTCGACGGGAATCATCACATGAGCGGCCAGACCCGCGAAGAGGGCGCGGGTCCGGTCGCTTTGAAATTCCGCTTTCACGAAATTTCTGAGGGAGCGCAGGGCATGAAACGCAAAGCGGCTCATCAGCAAAGGGTTTTCCGGAATGTGGAGGGGCTTCAGGATATCGGCAAGAAGCCTCTCCTGATGATCCACGAAGGGCTGCAGAAGCCTGCGGTACGCCCTGCCGTCCGGCCCCATGGCATCGGCCGTGACCGCCAGGGAGCGGTGCAGAAACAGTGCCGATCCGTCCTCGAAGGGGTGGGCCAGCGGGATCTCCGGCTGTATCCACTCCAGGCCGGATTTCTGCAGATCAAGCCGTCGGAAGAAGGGGGACGCCAGCGAGAGGGGCTGAACCGTTGAGCAGACATCGTGGACAAAGCCGGGAAGGGTCAGCGCCGCGGAACGGGCACCGCCGCCGACGGTCTCCTTCGCCTCGAGAAGCAGGACCGCGTCGAACCGACTGCCGAGCGTGATTGCCGCTGCCAAGCCGTTCGGCCCCGCACCGACCACCACGGCATCGTAGGACTCCCTTTTCGGCATTAAGGCCTCCCTTGTCGGTTCCAGCACCTTTTTGCCGGGATGGATTTCTTCAGCATGTAAAGGGGCATGTGGAGAAAAGATCGGATGACTGAGTTATGGCGGAGGTTGGCCAGCCTGTGCCACTGAATGCGGGGATCGACGAGGATGTCCCGCTGTGCGAAGTCTCCGCAGGTTCCCAGCCTGCGGGCGAGATTGCCGAGAGTTTCCCGCCAGAACCGGTCCTCCTGCCCTCCCCCGCCCAACCGAAGGCCCAACTCCATGAGCGGGTCTGCGGCCCGGAACAGGGGATGGATTTCGAGGAATGTGGCTCCGTCGATGTGAAAACAGCGGAACGTGATCCAGCCCGAAAGAATGTGCCCCTCGGCGGTCATGAAGGCGAAGGAGGTGTCGTCGGCATAGATGACCATGAGGCCGGTTGCCAGAACCGGTCCGCCGGGAAGCGCGAGATTGAGCAGTGCCGACGCCCCCGGGGCGACGGGCGCGTTCCCGTCTGTGTAGAGGCGATTCCCCGCCGGCCAGAATTGCGGGAATTCGGACCGCCAGAGCGACACGATCTGCCGAGGCTGGAGATCGGCGTCATGCAGGCGCATCCGGTATCTTTTTTCCCAGAGCCGGCCGAAGCCTTGAACGGGTCCGGAAGTCCTTCTCCCGTCGGCATTGATATTCATGACCCGTGCCGGCACATCCCGAACGCGAAGATAAGCTGCGGATCCCGACCAACCGGGCAGCGGTGGGTGGGCTCCGTTCGCGGGGCCTGCCGGGAGGCCGCTCTTTTCGGGGGACAACCTCCGCTGCTGGGCATCTCCCTCGTCGCCGAAAAGCGCGATGATGCGATCCAGGCCCGTGAGGCGAAAGGCATCCCACAAAGGAATGGACAGGCCGAAGGCGGACACGACGACCTGCCGCTGAATCGCCCGCGCTGCGTTTACAAGCAGCAGCCCCGCCCCGTCGGCATCCATATGCGCCAGGCCGGAGAGGTTCATCCGAATTTCCTTTGCAGCCGTCATCGCCTTTCCAAATGCCCCGGCGAAGGCTTGTTCGGCGGCATCCGTCAGATTTCCCCGCACGTCGAGAACCGCGGCATCGCGGCCGGCCTCTCTGGCTTCGACCGTGCAGCCGGTTCCCTCGCCCCGGCTGTCCGTGGACGGGGGCAACGCCGGTGGCTTCAATCCGGATGCGGTGGACGCTTCGTCTTCGCGAAAGCCGGCAAAGAGGTCGATCCGATGAGATTCCGCCAGGCGGTCCCGGGCAAGATACAGCCGGTTGGCAAAGCCGGGAAGCAGCCTCAGAGCAAGGTCCACGAATGTATTGCCTCCCATGCGGTCGAGAAAGGCAAGCTGGCTGGCCCTGCCGACAATGGCCTGGGCATAGGTCGGATAGGCGTGCGTCAGCTCCTGGAATCGATACAGGGGCTTGTTGGAGGCCATGATCACCTGGAGTTCATGAATGACCTCGCCCGCGCCTTCACCCAGGATGTGGGCGCCGACAATCCGGCCGTTCCCGCCGCAGAGGATCTTGGCCATGCCGACTCCATTGCCGTCGATGAGCGCCCGGCGCATGGAATCGTATCGAAAACGATAGACGCCAAGACCGCGCCCGTATCGCGCATAGGCTTCCTCTTCGGTCAAGCCGACCCAGGCCAGGGGCGGTTCGGCGAAGACGACATATACGTTATGGCGGTAATCGACGGTTCGCTTCACGGGCAGGAAGGCATTGGTCGCCGCGATGATGCCCTGGACCTCTGCCGTCGTCGCGAGTTGGTAAGGGCCCGCGATGTCGCCGCAGGCATAGATGTTGGGTGCAGAGGTCCGCAGTTTGCGGTCGGTGATGACGCCGCGGCTGTTGCAGGCCACGCCCGCCTTCTCGAGCCCGAGCCCCTCCAGATCGGGTTTTCTTCCCACAGCAATGAGCACCCGGTTCGCCGAAATCTCTGCGCACGGCCCGTCATTCTGCCGATACCGGAGCACAGCCCGGCCCGCCTCATTCCGGAAATCCACCGGCCTGGCGCCGCGCAGCAGGCGGACACCCTCGCCGCGCAGAGACCGCAGCAGGTGATTGACCAATTCAATGTCCGCAGAAGGGACAAACCGTTCGGCCGCTTCGATCACTGTGGTTTCCACCCCCAGGCGCACGAAGGCGGAGGCATACTCCAGACCGTCGACACCACCGCCCAGGATGATGACCGACTCCGGCAGATCCTCCAGAGAATAAAGCGTCTCGTTCGTCAGAAAGCCGATCTCTTCCATTCCCGGCACGGTTGGGACCAGGGGCGAGGTTCCAGCGGCGATGATGAATTTTCGCGCGGAGAGAATCTGCCCGGCCGCCTCGACACGGCGGGAATCGACGAAGGATGCCGATCCGGAGATGATGCGGATGCCGATCCGCGAAAACGTTTCCGGGATGTCCTTTTCGTATGCCTGCTGCACGATCCCGCGAATGTAAGGCATGATTTTCCGGCCCTGCAGTTTCCCCGCGTGGTCCGCAAGGAGACCCGAGCGGTGCAGCCGCGCGATGCCGTGACTGAGATGGCTCAGGCGGATCAGGGTCTTGCTGGGTATGCAGGTAGCGTTGGTGCAGTTGCCTCCTACCCTGTTTTTCTCAATGACGGCCACACGCTTGCCGAGGCCGTTGGCCGTGACGGCTGCAACCATCCCGGCAATGCCGGCGCCGATGACGATCAGGTCATAATCGCTGGACGTGTTCACAAGCATGCCTTGTTTTTCAGGGCGTGGACGACGAGATCCGGTAAATTTGCCCTTGCAGTCTATAAAATTGTCGTTAAACTATAAACAAGATTTTTGTCCGGAAACGGTTTTAATTGCGGAAACAGAAGGCGCATCTTAACATGGGGACGACTCCCCGAATGTCAAAGAGGCAACCTCGAACGGTCGGAACTCTTCAGAGCCCGACACTCCGCTCGATCAGCCTTGAATTTGCCCGGATGGCCCGTGATGAACACCGCAATCCTCCGCCGGCATGCGCCGGTGAAGCCCGCTCGGCTCCCGGGGATCTCGGAGACCCTGCTGATCCCCCTCTGGGCAAGGGCCATGGAAACCAGGCGGCCCGACGCGATTCTTCGGGACCCGGTTGCCCTGGAAATCTTCGAGAGCCTCGACTACGACTTCTCGAGATTCCGGGGCGCCTGGACGACGCAGACGGGTATTGCCATCCGCACGAAACTGCTCGATGAGACAACATCTGCCTTCATGGAAGCAAATCCCGAAGGCGTGGTCATCAACCTGGGCGCCGGCCTCGGCACCCGGTTTTCCCGGATCGACAACGGCAGCGTTCAGTGGTACGAAGTCGATCTTCCTGATGTCATCGCGCTGAGGAACCGTTTTTTCCGTCAGACGAGGCGATACCGGTGCATCGCCGGCTCGGTGACGGAACCTTCTACCCTGGAGCGGATCACCGCCGGCAAGCGGTCCGTCATGGTCCTGGCCGAGGGCCTTCTGATGTATTTCCCCGAAGCGGGCGTCCGGTCCCTCTGCGAGCACCTGCGGAAGCGCTTCCCGAAGGCGCAGATGCTCCTGGAGATCCTCTCCCCCGTCTCCCTCGGCATGGGGAAATACGACCCCTGCGTGTCGCAGGTCGCGGGAGGCACGCTTGAATTCCGCTGGACGCTGAGCGACTGCCGGATGATGGAGCGCTGGGGCTGCGGCCTGCGCGTGCTCCGGGAATGGAACGTCCTCAATTACCACCGCGAGCGCTGGGGATGGCTGGGATGGTTGGACCTTCTCGCCCCTTATGCGCTGCCCGTGCTGGGGAACCGGATTGTCCACCTGAGTTTCACTTAACATCGTCACCGCCCGTTCCGCACAGCGGATGAGGGCATCACGGTACATGAACGGACCACGCATCGAAAAGGGAGAGGTACCGGAGAAGAAAGACCCTGCCCTCCTGGGTTCTGACCTTGAAATAGTTGATTTCCGGCCGGGTGCTGTCCAAGCTCCCCTCGCACCATCGGTCAATGATCTCCCGCACCTCCCAGCCGCGGCCCTGATGCACAAATGCAACAGGGCGCTCATTTGCCCGGTAGCCGCTGTGGCACACAACATCAATTTTTTCATAATCCATGATCCTCTGCCCCCGGTCCGCTCGCTCTGCCGAAAGAGAGCCGGCGCCAAATTCCCTTCTATACTCTATCAGACATTCCGGCGCATTCCCATGGAACAATCCGCCCGGAATCCCGATTGAGAGATTGACAGACAGGAACCCCGTACTTTAAATTGAACTCGGCGAGCGCTGCCTCTCAAAATTTTTCCCCGCACGGAAAGGATCTGTTTGCCCGAAGATGCGAAAAGATGCAATGAAAACGGTTGCGGCAGCCATTCTTGTCGAAAACGGCAGGGTTTTGATCGCCAGGCGAAGGAGCACAGACCAACTGGCCGGGAAATGGGAGTTTCCCGGCGGTACCCTCGAGGAGGGGGAGAAACCGGAAGATTGCCTGAGGCGCGAGATGAAAGAGGAATTTGATATCGATGTTTCCGTCGGGGACTGTCTCGGGGAAAGCATTTATCCTTACCCGCATGGCGCGGTCCGGCTGCTGGCATATGCCACCCGGTGGCGCAAGGGACAATTGAATATGAAGGCCCACGACGCGTACCGGTGGGTTTCCCCACAGCATCTGGACCGGTATGATCTGGCCCCCGCGGACATCCCCCTCGCCAGGAAGGTGATGAATCAGGGCGGGTGAGATCTCCCCGCTTCCCGAGGCGACGTTCACCGCGCTGGAAACAGCGTCATGGCGGTTTAAGGGGTTTGGCGTTCCCATGGCATTCCGTCCAGGCGGTACACAATTTTTTCAGGGAGGATGGACAGGATGAAAAGAAAAATGATTGTGTTGGCCGCACTGCCGCTGCTCGTTGTGTTCGGCGTCATGCCGCAATATGCAGGCTCGGCGTGGAAAGGAGGAACAAATATGCAGATCACCAGTCCCGCCTTTGAAGAAGGCGGTCCGATCCCGGCAAAGTACACCTGCGACGGGCAGGACATCTCGCCTCCGCTGGCGTGGAAGAACGCCCCGGACGGTACAAAAAGTTTTGCGCTGATCAGTGACGATCCGGACGCACCCATGAGTGCGTGGGTGCA
This sequence comes from Syntrophales bacterium, assembly GCA_034678725.1. GTDB lineage: Bacteria > Desulfobacterota > Syntrophia > Syntrophales > Fen-1087 > JAXDBM01. Next base: position 18,723 of record JAXDBM010000096.1, read on the forward strand.
CTGGGTTGCCTTCAACATTCCACCGGAACTGACCGGCCTACAGGAAAATGTAAGGAAGGAAGCGGAGGCAAAGAACGGAGTGCGTCAGGGCAACAACAGCTGGCCGAGAATGGGCTACGGAGGCCCCTGCCCTCCCAGCGGCACGCATCGTTACTACTTCAAGCTCTACGCCCTCAATGCACTCCTCGACCTGAAGCCGGGTGCGACAAAAGCCGAGGTTCTGCAGGCGATGAAGGGGCACGTCCTGGCGGAAGCCCATCTGATGGGAAAGTACAAGAGGCGGCGGTAGGAATCGGGGATCAGGGCATGGCCTTTCCCGCCGCTTCGTGTCCCTGCGTCGTATAGAAAACCGCCTTGTCGAAGAAAATGACGATCCGCCGGTCCAGCTCCAGCGCCATGTAGATGTCGAGGGTCTTGTGCCACATGCCCTGGGAAAGGGCAAATTCCCAGAGATGCTTCTTGACCAGGCTCAGGGCGCTGAGCACGTTGCTCAGGGCCACCCCGTCTCTCCGACTCTCCCCTCCGAAGGCCGTGTAGTAGTCACGAATGTCGGTGTCCTCGTAGACGCCGCCGAGCCAGCTGCCGAATCGGGAGAGCATCCGACGAATGTCTTCAAACAGGCGGAAGCGGTCCATCTGCCGGTACCCCGCCGTCGAAGGGTTGGACAGAACATCGTTCATCCAGCGTCGGACAATGCTTTCCGCATTTTTTTCAATGACGTCTACCAGCTTGTCCGACAGGAGATTCCGCCTCGGGTCCGCGGGAATTTCGCTGCTGAGAGAAATGCTGAAGGAATCGACGATCGCCCAGTATTCCGCTTTATTTGCCATGTAGCGCCTCATGGCATCCCGGTTTGAGGGAAAGGCAAGCCGCGGCATCCGGTCGAGGGGGAAGTACCGGGCCAGGACGGTGTCGCTGCCGGGCTGCAGCTCTCCGCCGGTGCATTCCGCCTCATAGGTGATAAAGATGAGGTCTCCGTAAAACCGGCTTTTGTAGGACTGGACATCCACGAGGCTCAGGATCCGCCCCTCAATGCCCGTTTCCTCGGTCAGCTCGCGCAGGGCGGCTTCTTCGATGCTCTCCCCGACTTCGGCAAACCCGGTGGGCAGGCACCACAACCCCCGGTAAGGCTTCTTTCCTCTTTTGACGAACAGAACCCGGCGATCCACGGCGACAATCGTCGAGACAACGGGAAGCGGGTTGTCGTAGAAGAAGAGGTTGCAGACCGGGCAAAAATCCCGGGCAGAGCCGTCTTCCGTCTTCACCGCGGTAGGGGCGCCGCAGGCGTGGCAGAAGTGCTTTTTCCCCTTCATCATGCCTTCTCCTTTCCCTGCCGGGGCAATGTGCAGATGAAGATGCAGTCGTCCTTCGTGATGGACATGCCATTCTGCCGCTGTGCGTCCCGCGTGAGCCGCTGCAGAACGGTCGGAATCAGGGCCTCTATATCCAGCCCGGTGTCCGTGAAGTAGAGCGGGCTCTTGAAGCGGAAATAGTCCGTCAAAGATTCAATTTCCTCTTTCGGAAACTCCAGCCGGTTCGGGAAATCGATTCTTCGAATCCCGCCGAACCAGGGCTGCAGCAGCGCCAGTCCGTTCTCTGAGGAGAACCGGCTGGTGATGATTTCCAGCGGCAGGTACTTTTCATGATACAGCCCGATGTCATCGAGTGTTTTTTTCGTCAACCGGATCAGCTCCCCGGCATTGCGCCGGTGGTGGGTAATGGCAATGAAGATGCCGTCGTCACGCAGCAGGTGGGCGATTTCCGGAATGGTTTCCGGGAAGAAATAGAGGGCATAGGAGCAGAGGATGAGATCGTAGGAACGGTCGGCAAAGTCATTCAGGACGGAGATGCCCGATGAAAAGAATCTCCCCCGAATGCCGGTTCGTTCGCAGGCCGCCAGATAGAGGGGTTCGTATGCCCGGACGGCATCCACGCCCGTGGCCGTGGCCGCGGGTCCGACCCTGCCTTTGAGCTTCTCCGTGAAGGAACCGAATGCGCATCCGAGATCTAGAACGCTGCGGCAAGCCGTGAGGTCCAGTCCCTTTAGGGCCGTTTGGTGGACGCCCCGCTTGTTCGTCGAATAACGCTGAATGAGGTCGGCGATGCGCTGATGGGCATGCACATTGTCGAAGACGCGATGGATCTGGACCTGTTCCGACATGCTTCCCCCTGACGGGTTCACGAACGGCTTCCGGACGCACTGTGGTTCATGGCCGGATGCAACCGATAGTTGCCGGATTGAATCTATGCCGACCGGCTGCTGTTGTCAACCTCTACGGATCAGTTCTTCTAGATCAACGGGGAAAACGCGGTTTCGCTTCATCGCGGGATACACCGCACCGGAGGGGGGACAATTCCGCAGTCGGGACCGTGGCGCATCATCCGGTGCGAAAATCATTTCTTCCTGAACAGGGAGTCGTCGAGTCCCCTGTTCCACGACCAGCCGGCGTAAGCGATTTCGACGGCGCCCTCGGACGGCAGATCCTCCAGGCGGGCCATGCCACGGGAGACGGGGCTGTCCGGGCCGTAAAGGAGATTTTCCTGCGGGCGCATCCCCCGCTCCGGAAAGGTCATTTTCACAGCCACCCGTTCCGGCAGCCAGAGCGCATCGTTATCCTGCCGGACCAGGGCATAGCGGATGCGTGCTCGGGCTTTGACACCCTGGACGGACAGGCTTTCGACCTGAAGGATGCGCTTTGGATTTCCCCCGATCCAGACCTGGTAGGAGCGGATCTTCTCCTTCTCGTCCAGGGGTTCAACCCGGAACAGGTCCGCCGGTTCGCCCTCCAGTGGCTCCGCGGCAAGCCAACTCAGGCGGTTCTTCTCCGGTCTGAAGCGAAACGGGTCGAAAAGAGCCGCCCCGCGCGGCATGGGGGCAAAATTTTTCGTCTCCAGGTGAAAGCGGTCGGGCCGCTTGAAGTAGACCGTTGCGGCGAAGTCCGGGACCCGGAAATCGGGGATCCGCACCTTCGCCTCGACGCGCACAGTATAGTCGCGGATCACGCTGTAGGGTTTGAGGACCTCGGCAAAGACCTTCACCGGGTCCGGTCCGGCCGCGGCATCCGCCGGCCCCGCCCATGCCGCCTGCAGCGCCGCCGACAGAAAGAGAGCCGCGAGAAGCGCGATTGCGCGATGCTTCCCCGTCTTCATGACAGAATATCCTTGCGGTTGAACCAGGCCAGCGTGATGGAGAAAAACAGGGCCGTGAAGCCCAGCAGGATCCACACGTTTCTGAGAATGTCCCCCCAGGGGATGGGGTCGTCGAAAACTTTCTGCCAGGTGTCGAAGTAGTTCACGAACAGCCAGGGCCGAATCGCCTGAAACATCTCGAAGGGCAGCGTGATGATGATGAGGCTGATGATGATGACGGCCATCGTGGCGACAATGGGACCAACGGAGTTGTCCGTGAAAGCCGAGAACAGGAAGCACAGGGAGGAGACGACGAACATGCTCAGGATGGCCAGCCCCCAGGCCAGCAGGAAGTGGGCCGGAAGACCGGACTCCGGGAGGACGACCAGCCCGCGCTTCACCACCAGGAGGTCGCCGCTGCCGAATACGGCGAGCGAAAGACCCAGCGTGAGGACCCCGATAAAGAGGACCATTGCCGCCGTGTAAAGAAGCGTGACGATGAACTTGGCTGTGATGATCCGGCTCCGCGAGCCGGCGCGGGTCAGAAGAAACCGGAAGGTGCCTGCGTCCCCTTCGCCGGCGATCTGGTCCCCCGCAACGAGTGTCAGGACGATCGGCACATGGACCCACAGGGCGCCGAGAAAGAAAAAACCGAAAAACCACCCGTTGAGGACGTTCCCGCCGATGATGAAATCCTGCTCCAGTATGGCCAGAAGGTTCCGTTCGAAGGCTCTCTGTCCGCCCATCTTCAGGCCAGCAACGACCAGGGGAACAAGGATGCCGAAGGCGAGGAAACCGATGTAGGTCCTGAGCCGCGTGAATGTCTTGATGGTTTCGAACCAGACCAGTCGCACCACGGTCGCTAATCTCCCACCAGATTCAAAAAATAAGTTTCCAGAGAACGTTCCGGCACCAGTGAATAAACCTGAAATCCCGCCTGGACCAGGTCCCGGTTCAGATCCGGGACCCTCGCCAGTGCCAGCTTCAGGGCAAATCCGTTCTCCCGGCGCTCCGCGGTCGGATAGCCGCCATGTCCCTCGACGAAGCGGACGGCCGCCTCGGGCCGGTCGGTGCGAACGGCCACCACGGCATCCCCGTTACCCAGCAGGTCCCGGACAGTCCCCGCTGCCCGAAGAATCCCCTCGTGGATGACGGCCATTCGAGTAGCCGTCATCTCCACTTCATGAAGGAGATGAGACGACAGGAAAACCGTCATGCCCCGTTCCCGCGCGAGCTGGCCAATCAGGTCGCGCACGTCTTTTACGCCCTGGGGATCGAGGCCGGTCGTGGGTTCGTCGAGAATGACCAGCTCAGGCTCCGACAGCAGGGCGAGAGCCAGACCCAGGCGCTGGTTCATTCCGTGTGAAAAGGTCTTCACCCGGTCGTCGGCACGATTCGCCAGGCCGACCTGCTCCAGCCCTTCCAGAATCCGGCTTCGCGGCACCGGCCGGCGGAGGCCGCCCAGAATCTCCAGGTTCCGATATGCAGACAGGTGGCCATAGAAAGCGGGTTTCTCGACAATGGCGCCGATCCGGTCAAGCACATCCTGACCTGCACTCCGGAGCGACCGGCCGAAGATCTCCACATCGCCCGCAGTGGGGAAGACCAGGCGAAGAATCATGCGGATGACGGTGCTCTTCCCGGCCCCGTTGGGCCCCAGAAAGCCGAACACATCGCCCCGGCAAACCTCGATATTCAGATCGTTGACTGCCAGCCGGGCGCCGTAGCGCTTGATCAGATTGACGGTTCGAAGAACGACGTCGGTCAAGGTCTCACCGCCCCGTTGGCAAGGGCCTGCGGGAGTCGATGTGTTCCGGCGCAAGCAGGGTGATTGGGATCATGGAAAAAATCACTGAGAAACAGGGCATGGCTCAATGGAATCGAAACGACAAGATGCCGTTGTGTGCATGTCGCCGGCCTCATGGCGGTAGAATTCGATTGACTCATGGATAAAAAAAGAGAAAAATATGGATCGGTTGTCATCGGTAACAAGAAGCCAGGGGATGCTGAACTGAACTACCCTCGACTATAAGTCGAGGGGTTTAATTGGGGTCGATTTGAAATCGACTATCATCAACAATGGGTTCGCCTTCTTGTTCCTGGATATATTGCTGAATCATCTCATCGGTAATATTT
>JAXDBM010000097.1:0-9936 GCA_034678725.1 Syntrophales bacterium
ACAGGGCGACGGAAAGCATCAGCTCGGCGCGGCTGATCGAAAGAATGTTGCCGAAGAGATAGCTGAACAGGTCAACGTTGAAACCGCCGGCCATGCTGGCCAGGATCACTCCGGCGGCAATCCCGAAAGAAGACACGATGCCGATGGCCGCGTCGCCGTATATCCGGGCCCGCTCCGTCAGCTTCAGGATGCCCAGGGCGCTCAGCATGACGACGGGCAGGGAAACGTAAAGCGGAGAAGTCTTGAAAAAAAGGGCCAGCGCAACGCTTCCGAAGGTGACGTGGGCCAGGCCGTCCCCGATCAGGGACAGCCGCCTCAGGACGAGCAGGAACCCCAGGAGCGAACAGAGCAGGGCGATGAAGGAGCCTGCGATGAGGGCCCTCTGGACAAACCCGTATTTCAAATACTCGAGAATCTCCATCGATCGCGTTTCCGTCAGCGGTCGTGCTGGTGACAGATGATGTGCTGGGCATTCCCGCCGAACAGCGCAGCCATGTTTTCGGAGCGGCAGAAATCATCGAAACTTCCGTAAAAAATCACCGTCCGGTCCACATACAGGAGTTTGCCTGCGTACTGGCCGATGCTGCCGATGTCATGGGTCACGAGGATCACCGTGGCGCGATCCGTGCGGTTCAGTTCCAGCAGGGTGGAAAAAAAATGTTCCCGGGTATCCGGGTCCAGTGCCGAGGCCGGTTCGTCCAGAATGATGACCTCCGGTCTGTGGACGATCGCCCTGGCAATGAGAACCCGCTGCTGCTGGCCGCCGGAGAGTTCGCCGATCAGGGAATCCCGGATATGCAGGATATTGAGCCGCTCCAGCGTCCGGTCAATCTCCATTCGGTCCCTCCTGTCCAGGCGCCCGGAAAAGGTCCGTCTTGAAATCAGCCCCAGGGCGACGATTTCCCGCACCGTGGACGGGAAATGCGGATTGAAGGCGCTCAGCTTCTGGGGTAGGTAGCCGATTCTGTGCCAGTCCCGGAAGTCCTCCAGGTGATGATCAAACAGACGGACGACGCCCTTTTCCGTCGTGACAATTCCCAGCAGGGCCTTGAGCAGCGTGGTTTTTCCGGATCCGTTGGGGCCCGCCAATCCCACGTAGTCTCCGGCGGAAACGGCAAAGGAAACATCCTTCAGCACATCGATCCCGTTGTAGGCAAAGCTGAGATTGCGGACATCGATCACGTTCAGGGACATTGCAGGCCTTCCTTGAGCCGCTCCAGGTTTTTCATCATCAGGAAGATGAATGTCGCATCCCCTTCGAGCGCCTCTTTACCCACGTTGTGGCCGGTGTAGAGCGGAAGAACAGCGGCACCCGTCTCCCTTGCGATGGTCTCCGCGATGCGGGGGGAAAGGAGTTCCTCGGAGTAGATGTGCTTCAGGCCGTTCGCGCGGAGGGTCCTGCTCAACCGGATCAGGTCCTCCGGCCGGGGCTCGGCGTTCGGTGAAAGGCCATATGCGGACAGGTATCGCAGCCCGTACCGGCGGGCCAGGTACCCGAAGGCCGAGTGGCCGCCGTGAACCAGAACCTTTTTCCTGCAGCCGGACAGCGTTTCCCGGTACCGTCGATCCAGGTCACGAAGACGAGCCTTGTACTCCTCGGCATTCCGGAAATAAAAGTCCCGGTTTTCCGGATCCCTGCCGATGAATCCGTCCCGAATGCGGTCCACCATCGCCGCGGCATTGGAGAAGTCGAGCCAGATGTGGGGGTCTTCAGCGCCGTCCGCATCCTTATGGCCGTCAGCCTTTCCCCCGGCGTCCCCCGACATCGCAATGCCCCTCCCCGCTTCGACAACGGCGAGGCGCCTGTTCTGCGTCCCGAGCAGAATCTTCTGAATCCAGGGTTCCATGAGCCGGTTCGTGAAGATCAGAATGTCCGCCCGGTTGAGTCGCATCATGTCGCCCGGCTTCGGTTCAAAGCCGTGCGCTTCGACGCCCGGGGGCAGCAAGAGCGTCACATCCGCTTTTTCCCGTCCGATGTTACGGGCAAAGTCATAAGTGGGAAAAAGGCTCGCGATGACCTTTAGACGGCCGTCCGCTCCCGTGCCGGCATCATTCCTCTGGCAGGATCCGGCCAGACAGGCCACCGCCAGGATCAAGGCCATCCAGACGGCTTTTCCCGTTCCGGGGGAACGGTTCCCGATCTGCTTGCTCTCCTCACATGCGCGGGTGTGATCCATCGGCCTCGTTCACCCTCTTCGGTTACACTGCAGGCAGATCCCCGTGACATGCACTTGCACGTCATCGATGCGGAACGCCTCCGGCCCGGCCAGCAATCGGGCCGCCTTTGCGAGCCTGACCGGCTGGAGACAGGTCGTGGTGCGGCAGGACTTGCAGTAAAAATGGGGATGTGCGGGATTGTGCCGGCAGGCCATCTCGTAGAGCTTCACCCCTCGATCCGTCGGCAGTTCCCGAATGATCCGGCTGTCCCGGAATGACGAGAGGATCCGGTAGACGGTGACCCGGTTGATTTTCTGCCCGGGGTCCGTGCGATTCAGGATTTCACCGGCGCTCAGCGGACCCTCCGCCCGGATCATGACCGTCAGCACGGCGACCCGCTGGCCCGTCTGGCTCAGACCTGCCTCCCGAAGCGTTCCCTCCGCATTGCAGTGCCCATTCTTCAAAATCATGGCCGGACTGTATCTAAAATGCAACTCGATTGCAATTTATTTCTGATCCCTTTTGCCCGCCCGTGCAGTGGCGGTTGATCTTAATATGATAAAATCGTTGACTTATGATGAAAATCCGGGCAGAGATAAATCCGTGCCGTGTTCAGACGCACTCAGGGCGACCCGAAGACGTGAAAGTCACGAGGGTCTCGACAGGCTGAGCAAAAGCGACTGAAAGCATTGCATCCGTGTCTCGTAGTCTCAAACCGGAGAATGAGAGAATGAAATCATTGTATCTTGAGGATTTCCGTCCGGGAGACCGTTTTGAGTCGCCGGGCATCACCATGACGGAGGGCGCGATCATCGATTTTGCGCTGCACTTCGACTCGCAGCCCATCCACATGGACAGGGAAGCCGCGAAGGGGTCGATCTACGGGGGCCTCATTGCCAGCGGCATTCATACGGTCGCGGTTACCTTCCGCTCCCTGCTGATGACGGGCCTGCTGGCCAACAATCTCGGATCGCCGGGCTTTGACGAATTGCGCTGGTTGCGGCCGGTCCGGCCGGGCGACACCCTGAGGGCCGTTGCCGAAGTCCTGGAGGTGCGCCCTTCTTCTTCGCGCCCCGACCGCGGCGCCGTCCGCTTCCGATGCACCACCCTGAACCAGCTTGACGAACCGGTGCAGACGGTCATCTGCAACCAGCTGTTGAGGCGGCGGCCGGCGGACGCAGATCCCTGACATCGCATGCCTGCCGACGCCGGCATGCGACGGGCGGATCGGCGGTGAGCCTCAACGAGCGTTACATGCAGCACATGGAAATATAGGAAAGGGAAGAGAGGATTCATGCAAGAGGAACAGGCTTCAAACGACAGGCCGGACGCCGCGCCGGAGCAACCCACACCGGAAGCAGGTGGCCCGAGTGCTGCAGAGGGCGAGCGCGTCATCGAGCCGGAGAACGCCCTTCCCGAAGCGGCCCTGGATGCCCTCCCCGAGCGGATCCGGACCGCCTGTGCCGGAGCGGGATGGACGAAGCTCCTGCCCGTCCAGGCCCGGGCAATCCCCTATGTGCTTGCCGGCCGGAACCTGATGGTCCAGTCGCAAACGGGGAGCGGGAAGACCGGGGCATTCATCCTGCCGATCCTGGAGCGATTGGATGTGGAGAAGAAAGCCTGCCAGGTCCTCGTCCTCGTGCCCACCCGCGAACTGGCCCTGCAGGTGTCCCGGGACGCGGAAGTTCTCGGCGGCGGTCTCCAGATGGTGACGGCGGCAGTTTATGGCGGCGTAAAATACGGCCCCCAGCTCGAAGCCTTCCGCCGGGGCGCACACCTGGTCGTGGGGACGCCGGGACGGGTACTCGACCACCTGCTCAAGGGAGCGCTTTCGCTGGACAAGCTGAAAATCCTGGTCTTCGATGAAGCCGACCGCATGCTCTCCATGGGGTTCTATCCCGACATGAAGCGGATCCAGCGGTTTCTCCCCGCCCGGCCGATCAGCGCCTACATGTTTTCCGCGACCTTTCCCGCCCACGTGATGCGCCTTGCCGGAGAGTTCCTCCACCAGCCCGAATTCCTGAGCCTGAGCCGGGATCATGTCCATGTGACCGGAACGGACCATGTTTACTACATCGTTCCGGGGATGCAGCGGGAACGCTCCCTCGTTCGCATCATCGAGGCCGAGAACCCGGTGTCGGCCATCATCTTCTGCAACACGAAATCGACGGTGCACTACGTGGCGGTGGTCCTCAAACGTTTCGGATACGATGCGGACGAACTGAGCTCCGACCTTGCCCAGGGAGCCCGGGAGCGGGTCATGGGAAGGGTGCGGAACGGAACCCTGCGCTTCCTCGTGGCGACGGATGTGGCGGCCCGGGGGATCGACATTCCCGACCTCTCGCATGTAATCCAGTACGAACCGCCGGAGGACCCGGAACTTTACGTCCACCGGGCCGGCCGCACGGGCCGCGTGGGGGCAAGCGGCGTGGCCATTTCCATCGTTGCGGGAATGGAGCAGTTCAAGCTCAGGGAAATATCGCGCATGTACGACATCGACCTGCAGGAAAAGGCATTGCCGACGGAGGAAGATGTCGAGACGATTGTTTCCCAGCGGATCATCGCCTCCCTTGAATCCGATCTCCGGTCCCGGGACAGCCTGCAGAACGAGAGGATGCGCCGTTTCATTCCCCTGGCCCGAAGCCTGACCGAAGCGGAGGAGGAATCCCCGCTGATCGCCATGCTTCTCGACGACTACTACCAGCGGATCCTGCAGGCTCCCCCGCAGGCCCCGGAGGACGGGGAAGCGCTTCAGATGGAGAAAAGGGAGCAGGCCCGGCGCAGAAGCGACAGCCGCAAACCGGCGGCGCGACAGTCGGGTTCCCGCCGCCGGAAAGACAGGGAAAAAAGAAGCCACACACCGCCGGAATGACGCCGGCTTTTTTGCCCCGGACCGGTTCCCGGGCACCTGCTTTAAGAATTCGGGCACCGGCGCCCCATCACTGCCAAGCGGGTGCCATTTGCATATTCCCGAAGGCCGGCGAGACGAATCCCGGACAATCCACTGATGGCTCCACTCACCCATTCATCCGCTGCCACCCAATCGCCCATGCACCGCGTCCGGATGATTTCCGCCACGACCTGGGACATCCTGCTGGACAGCCTGAAGAACTACCTGATCAACGGCAACACCAATCAGGCGGCGGCCATTGCCCTTTATGCCATCCTCTCCATCCTTCCGCTCTTCATCCTCACGCTCCTGATGGCCGGCCAGTTTTTCGGGTCCAACCCCCAGATCCAGCGTGAAATCCTGGACGGCATCCGCACGCTGCATCCGTACTTCTCAGGGGACCTGCTGACCCAGCTGGGGCGGATCGACGAGAAGCGGCGCGTCCTCGGCTGGGCCGGAATCATCACCCTGGTCTGGTTTTCCGCCATGATCTTCAGCGCGATCGAGACGGCCTTCACGATCATCTTCCGTTCGAAATCCTACCGGAACTACATCCTCTCCAAGCTGCTGGCCATCGCCATGATTCCCGCGGGGTGGGCGATCGGCATGGCCAGCGTCGGCGTGACCTACCTCGCGAAGATCCTGGTCCGACAACCGATGATCTTCAAGGGGCAGCTCCTGATCATTCAGGGATTCCTGTTCCGCGATCTGATCCCCTTCCTCGTCACCGTGGCGTTTTTCGCGATCGTCTACAAGGTTATCCCCCCCGTCAAGGTCAGGCTGGCCGAGGCCCTTGCGGCGAGCCTCATTTTCTCGGCACTCATGGAGGCGGCGAAACAGTTTTTCACCTGGTACGTTTCCAACTATACCCGCTATCACGTCATCTTCGGCTCCCTGGAAACCGTCGTCATCCTGGTGATCTGGGTCTTTTACATGGCACTGATCCTGCTTTTCTGCGCGGAGCTGATTTCCTCCTACCAGCGAAGGGACATGATCCTGCTGGAGAATGCCCTGCTGAAGCCCGGCAAAAACCGGGAAAAGATCGATGAGCGTCTGTCCCGGAAGTTCGGCCGCGTCTACCCGAAGGACGCCTACATTTTCAGGGAAGGGGACGCCGGTCGCGAAATGTACTATGTCCTCAGCGGGCATGTCCGGCTGGAAAAGCGGGCGGGGCAGGTGAAAAAGCTGCTGGCGGAGCTGCCGTCGGGATCCTACTTCGGTGAAATGGCCGCACTCATCGACGCACCGCGCACCGCATCGGCGATCGCGAGCGACACGGCGCACGTGGCCGTGCTCGACGGGGACACTTTCCGGCATCTGATCCGCGAAAGCGGCGAAGTCTCCCTCTACATGCTGCAGGAGTTTTCCCGGCGCCTCAAAAACACCAACGCCGTCCTGGAAGAACTGACACGGGAATGGATCGGCCTGATGGCTATTTTGTATTTCCTGAAGGAGTGGCCCCTGAAGCCGGGCCAGGATCCCGTGGGGGAGCTGGCCGAATACACGGGGAAGGAGCCGGCCGATATTCATGAGGTCCTGAAGTGGCTTCGGGACGAGGGCGTTCTCCTGATCCGGAACGACCGGGTATCGGCCTTCGTCAAAGAGCAGGCCTGGCATCTGCTCAGCCGGCATGTTTTCGGTTAGGGCCACGCGCCGCGTGCCGGCCGATTGAAACGGTCTCCATGAAACGACGAATGCAGACCATCGCCGTCACGGCGTTCGCGATTTTCCTGCTCCTGGTCCCCCGGATGCCGCAGGCGCAGGAAAACTTCCCCCGGCCCATGGGGGCGGTGAACGACTTTGCCGGTGTGATCTCGGCCGAATACCGCAACCGGATGGAGCGCCTGTCCCGGGAAGTCCTCGAAAAAACCGGCACGGCCATCGTGGTGGCAACGTTCGTCACCGTCGGCGACAATGAATTCAACAGCTACGTCAACCGCCTCTATTCGGCCTGGGGCATCGGCAGGAAGGGCGAGGACAAGGGGGTCCTCATCGTCCTGGCGCTGAAGGAGCGAAAGATCAGGATCGAGACGGGCTATGGCGTAGAGGGCATTCTTCCGGACGGTCTCGTGGGCGAAATCCGCGACCGGTCCGTCATTCCCCGGCTCAGGGCCGGGGACTACGGCAGGGGACTGCTCGAGGGCCATGCCGCGATTGCGGCCATCGTGGCGAAGAACGCCAATGTCACACTGAACGGACAACCGGCGAAAGCCCCCTCCGGACGCCGCCCGGTCGGCGGTGAGTCCGACTGGATCTTGGGGCTGATCGCCCTGCTGGTCCTCGCATCCCTGCTCGGCACCCGACCGGGCAGGGAAATGCTCTCCCTGATCCTGCTGGGTCTGCTGAGCGGCGGCGGCCGGGGGGGGAGCGGCGGGTTCGGCGACTTCGGAGGCGGCGGATTCGGCGGGTTCGGCGGAGGAAGCAGCGGCGGCGGCGGAGCGGGCGGCAATTTTTAACTCGAGGTGGTTCTATGGCAAAAACACCCCTGAAACCGGAAGCGATTTTCAAGGAGATCACAGCAGATTTCAAAAACGCTTTTGAAGACGAACTGATTTCCATTATCCTCTACGGGAGCGGCGCCCGGCAGGATTACACACCGGGCAGGTCGGACATCAATTTTCTGATCGTTCTCACCCCGAAGGGGATCGACAACCTGTTTGGCGCCGTCGATGCAGTGGTAAAATGGAAAAAGCGGAATGTGGCCACTCCCCTTTTCATGACATGGGAGGACATCCGCGCTTCGCTGGATTCCTTTCCCGTTGAATTTCTCAACATGAAATGGCAGCATGTGCCTGTCTACGGCGAGGATATTTTGGCGGCCCTGGTCTTTCCTTCGGAGCCGCTCCGGCTACAGATCGAGCGCGAGTTCAAGGCAAAGATCCTGCACCTGAGAAAAGGCTTGATGGAAACGGAGGGCCGGGAAAAGCGGCTCCGGCAGCTCATCCGGGTATCCCTGACCGCACTTGCGGCCCTCTTCGAGGCCATGCTGCACCTGAAAAACATCGAGGTCCCGAAAACGAGGCGCGGCATCTTTCAGGCGGCGGCGGAGGCCTTTGCCGTGGACGCGGCGCTCTTCATGAAATGCGAGGACATTCGGGAGGGGAAGGACCGGCTTTCATCGGCGGAAATCCGCTCTCTCTTCATCGAGTACCTGAAGGAAGTGAGCCGGACATCGGATATCATCGATCATCTGGCTTCGGAACATCAACCGGAATATTGAAAATATGGATCAAGGAGGCATCCGCCATGAGCAAAGGAAAAATTGCATTTGTTGCAGTCGCCGGCATCGTTTTCTTACTCGCCATCTCGCTTTACGGGTTTTTCAAGGGAACATACAACCGGTTCGTTTCCATGGACGAGGCCGTGAAAAGCTCCTGGGCGCAGGTCGAAAACCAGCTGCAGAGGCGCTATGACCTGATTCCGAACCTCGTGGAAACCGTCAAGGGTTACGCCAAACAGGAGAAGGATGTGCTGATCGAGGTCACCAACGCCAGGTCTAAGGTGGGCGGCGCGGCCAATGTTCAGGACAAAATCGCGGCGAACAATGAGCTTTCGGGTGCCTTGAGCAGGCTGCTGGTGGTCATCGAAAGGTACCCGGAGCTGAAATCGAACCAGAATTTCATCCGGCTCCAGGATGAGCTGGCGGGCACGGAGAACCGGATTGCCGTGGAGCGGATGCGTTACAACGAGACCGTGAAATCCTACAACGTGGCCATTCGCAGCTTCCCCGCCAATTTGCTCGCCGGCCTGTTCGGCTTTGAAAAAGCGGCCTTCTTCGAGACTCCCGCGGCGGCAAAAACCGCTCCGCAGGTCAAATTTTAGCAGGTCGAGAACCTTGGTTTGCACCCCGCGAGACCGCCGGATTTTCGCATCGCTTCTGGAAACCGTCCACCGTCGGAACGTCCCGGGACATTCCGTCGGAAAACTGGCAGCCGAGATCGGAACCTGCCTGCTGGAAACACCTTACGCGGCCGGTACGCTGGAACGGAGGGGTCCGGAGGAACTGGTCGTCAACCTCAGGCGGATGGATTGCTTCACACTGGTCGAAAATGCCCTAGCGCTGGCCCGGCTGATCCGTTCCGGGAAATCCGCATTTGAAGATTATGCGGCGGAACTGGGGCAGATCCGCTACCGGCAGCGCCGGCTCGCGGGATATGCCTCCCGTCTTCATTACTTTTCCGACTGGATATTCGACAACCAGCGGAAGGGCATCGTGCAAGACATCACCCGCCTGCTGGGCGGACAGCCCAGCCTGAAAAAAATCGGTTTCATGACCCGAAACGCGGATCGGTACCCCCCGCTCGGGAACCCGCATATTTTCCGGCAGGTCAGGGAACAGGAGAAAAAAATGAGTCGGCGAACCCGCTGTCTGCTTCCCAAGGGGTTCGTGAAACAGGCAGACGGCCGCATTGCCGACGGCGATCTGATCGCGGTGACGACCTCCACAGAGGGGCTGGATGTGATGCATGCCGGCCTGGCGGTCCGCGTCCGGGGCAGGATCCACCTCCTGCATGCATCCGTCGCCGCCCGGAAAGTGGTCATTTCCCAGGAAACCCTGGACCGCTATCTTGCCGGCAGCGCGAACCGGACCGGCATCTTGGTTGCGCGGGCGGTCGAATGCACAAGAGACTGACCGGAGGAGCGGCGGATACAGGTTCACGACCCCGCTTGCGGGACTTCACGGATCTTCGAAACTTCGAGAATGCCGCCGGACGAAAGATTTCGTACCGGTCTCGACAGTAACGGCCAATACGGCGGGATTGCGGTGTCGGAATTCTTTACAATTTTGTGCCGGTGCGGTATAAGCGATGTGCCGGGTTTGCGATGCGCCTTTTTTTGCGGTTTAAAAAGGGAGTGATTGCGGGGAGTAAGGACCGCCTGCGGTCTCA
>JAXDBM010000098.1:0-32505 GCA_034678725.1 Syntrophales bacterium
GCCTTCGGCTTCCTCCAGATTCGCAGTCGCCCGCGACACCCTTGCCGTTCGGCTAACTCTTCCCCTTGCCGGGCGAGTAGAGGACTTTCACCTCCAAGTAAGTGCGCCCTGCCGGGCGCACAACAAAAAAGGGGCATGGATATCGCCACGCCCCTTTCACCGAAATGAAAAAGGACCGTGGGCAGCGTTTCTGCCGACGGTCCCGATCATTCCTTTATTCGATATTGCTCAATCAGTCATGGGATATTGCGCTGGCAGACCCGCGTATGTCGGTCCGCCACCACCAGTTCCGGTTTCCTTTCCCGCTAATGGATTCGCCTGACTTTCTCACTGAAAAAATCACCTTTGCAAACTTGTTTTCTGCTTAACCGAAATCCTCGCTGCCTGTCAAGTTGTTTTTCCCTTTTGTGTTTTTCCCTTTTGAGAAATGCCCCATTGACAGGCGGCGCCTTTCTCCCGATCTTCCTGCCGCCGACGCGCATTATTCCATCGAATCCGCAAGCAGTCATTTTTTGAAGGAGGCCGGAATGCTCAAAGCGAAGATGAAGGAATTGCTGAATATCGAGTATCCCATCCTGCAGGGCGGGATGAAGATCAACCGCGACGGCTATCTCGATGTGATCATCGGCGAGAACGTTCCTGTCGTGGAGACGGCGGGGAACAATCCGGAATCCGTGATCAACCGGTTGAAGGCCGCCGGCGTCCAGGGCGTCCACAAGTGCACGACCGTGCGGCACACCCTGAAGGCAGAGGTGCTGGGTGGCGACCAGTGCAGCAGAAATTTTTTCTGATTCCCATGGAGGGAAGATTTTTTAAATAATGGACTTGATATCATGATAAAAATAGGAATATATAAAAGTATGCTTTGAGTCGTTGTTTCCTCGATCGCTTTGGCGGAGGTAAAATGGACCGAATTTCACAGGCCCCGTTTTGATCAAGAACGGGGCCTGTCGTTTCCGGCGACCGTGCCGAAGAAGGAAACTGTAGGCCGGAGGGTTCGTCTTCCGTCTCGTGCACTTGCGGCACCGCGGAAGATGACATCCCCGGAGTTTTTGCTGATTGAATAGCCGTCGGAAGGGAGGTGATTCGCGGATCCGTAGCGATTGTTCCCGAAACCCGGGAGATTTCCAAAACCGATGGAGAAAAAGTCGAACAACCCACCATTCCGACACAGACATGAAGAGAGGAGTAAAGACTCATGAAAAAAAGCAACATCGTGATTCGCTGCCTGCTGGTCCTGGCGCTGGTCACCGCCCTTGCCGCCTGTGCATCGACGCCCAAACAGGCCAGCACGGGTGAATTCATTGACGACTCCGTGATCACGACCAAGGTGAAAACACTGCTTGCCGCGGACAACCTGCTCAAGTCCTTCCAGATCAGCGTCGAGACGTACCGGGGCACCGTTCAACTGAGCGGCTTTGTTGGCACCAAGGAGCTCGTCGAAAAAGCGGAACAGATCGCAAAGAGCGTCCAGGGGGTCAAGGCCATAAAGAACGATTTGATCGTAAAATAGGCGCTCGCTGCCTTTCCCGGAACGTGGCGCTACCGGTAAATTGAAGGAGAAATACCATGTCTACAAATATCCTTGAATTATTGAAGAGCGAGTTCAGCGACGAGATCGTCGGTCAGTTGGGGAAATTTGTCGGCGAAGACACAGCGAAAACGAAGTCCGCTCTGGGCTCGATATTCCCGGCGGTCGTCGGCGCACTCATCAGCAAAGGATCCACTTCCCAGGGCGCTGCGGAGATTCTGAACATGATCACCCGGGGCGGCTTCGGAGCGGACACACTGAAAGGTCTGGCAGGCGCTTTTGCGGGCGGTTACAACACGACCAATCTACTGAATATCGGCACGAACCTGCTCGGCGGGATCTTCGGGGACAAGGTTGCAAAGGTGGTGGACTGGGTTTGCGGCGCCAGCGGGGTTGCCAAGAATGCTGCTTCCTCTCTGCTGGGCTTGGTTGTCCCCGCCGTCTTGGGAATTCTGGGAAAGGGAGTGAAGGAAGCCAATCTGAACGCGACCGGCCTGTTGCACCTGCTGGCGGGCCAGTCCGGATTTCTCAGGGATGCAGCGCCGGCTGGTCTGATGGGCGCGCTGGGTCTGGCCGACCTCCCGGGCGCTGCCAAAGCGGTCCCGCCGCCCGCACCGGCGCCCTCTCCCGTCTGGAAGTCGTTCATTCCGCTTGTCCTGCTGCTGGCCCTGCAGCCCTTCCTGTACAGAGTCTGCGGCGCCCCCCCTGCCGTTGTGAAGCCGGCCGCGAAAGTGGCAGCCGAGGCAACCAAGGCCGTGAGCGCGCTCGGCGAATTTCTGGCGGTCAAGCTGCCCGGCGGGATCGAGCTGAAAGTTCCCGCGCTGGGCGTCGAGAAGAAACTGATCGCCTTCATCGAGGACGCGGGCAAACCCGTCGACAAGAAACTGTGGTTCAGCTTTGACCGCCTGGAGTTCGAGACGGGGAGCGCCACCCTCAAGCCCTCCTCGATGGAGCAGTTGAAGAACATCGCGGAGATCCTGAAGGCCTACCCGAAAGTCAACCTGAAGATCGGAGGGTACACGGACAATGTGGGGAACCCCGCCGCCAATCTCACCCTCTCCCAGAAGCGGGCCGAAAACACGATGCAGGAGATCGTCAAGCTGGGCATCGACGCGAAGCGGCTGGAAGCGGAGGGCTACGGAGACAAATACCCCGTTGCCGACAACACGACGGAGGAGGGACGCCAGAAGAACCGGAGGATCGACTTGAGGGTGACGAAAAAATAGGGCGCATCTTCACAAACTCAGGCGCTTCGGACGGGCAAAGAGAATCCGGCCGATCCGAATGCGCGGCAAAAAAAGGGGCACACCCCCGGCCCAACCGGGGAGTGTGTCCCTTTTTTATTCCCTCGTTTTTTCCGAATCGTTACGATTTTGCGGGAGCGGGCGCGGTAGCCGGTGCGGCCGCGGGAACAGCCATTCCCAGAGTCTCCATCGCCTTCGCCGCTTTTTCCTTCAGCGAAGCAGCCATGTTCACCGAATCGGCAAAATTGCCGGTCTTGAAGCTTTCCTGGGCCTTGCCCCAGTCATCCTTGGCGGAGGCCAGGAAGGATTTAACCTCCCCCAGTTTGTCCGCGGTCAGGTTGGCCGGAAGCTTCTTGGCTTTCGACAGGATGTCCGTGCGGCTCTGGAGCGCTGCCACCATCTTGGGCAGTTCCTGGCTGATTTCCGTCCATTTCTTGGTCAGCTCTTCCTTCTTGGCCTTGGCGGCCGCGAGCGCTTCCTTGGCCTTGCCGGCAAGGGCATTTGCCTCCGCGATAACCGCTTTGTATTCACCCTTGGCAAACTTGTCCTTGACTGCAGCCAGGGCGCCTTCCAGCGATTTCACCTGATCCGGAACGATTTTCGCCGCTTCGCTCTTCACGGCATTGACGGCCTCTTCCGCGGCCTTCACAGCCAGTTCCGCCGGCCCCTTGTCGCCGGCGCAGGCCATCAGCATCAGGGAACCGATAAACGCGACGATCACCAGACTGACAAACGACTTTTTCATAAGCTTTCCTTTCCTCCTGTCGTATTTGTTTATGGATTCGATTCCAACGCAAAACCTGAATGGCGAGGATTGCCCCCTTTCATGATCAGGGAATTTTCAGCTTCTGGCCAACCTTGATGACATTGGGGTCCCTGAGAACGTCCTTGTTCGCCTCGAATATGTCCTTGTAGAGACTTCCATCCCCGTAGTAGTGTTCCGCGATTTTCCAGAGCGTATCGCCCTTCTTGACTTCGTGGTATTGCGTCGCGTCAAACTGACTCCCCCCGCTCCCTGCCTTTTCATCGGCCACGCTTTCTCACCTCCTTTCCATAGTGAATGTTCCCTCATTATCCATTCTCTCCTGATGCGGAGAGTGTTCCAACCCGTGAC
Source organism: Syntrophales bacterium (assembly GCA_034678725.1). Classification (GTDB taxonomy): domain Bacteria; phylum Desulfobacterota; class Syntrophia; order Syntrophales; family Fen-1087; genus JAXDBM01. The sequence continues at coordinate 3,890 of JAXDBM010000098.1, forward strand.
GATCGCCCGGACCGTCTCACCTAACTTGTTAATTATAGACCGTTACCTCATGTTTGTCAAAATATTTGGGTACGCCCTGTCGGGCACACGGTCGATCACGAATTCTGTCGCTGCCTGGAAACGGCCGGTTCCCCGGCGGGGACAGCCATGCAGATGGCATCCACGGGGCATTCCGCCGCGCAAAAGCCGCAACCGATGCATGCTCTGCCGTCTTTCAAAACAGGCCGCGCGTGAAGATCGCCCTTTTTGCCGGTCAACTCCAGGGTAAGGCAATTAACCGGGCAGGCATCCAGACAGATGGCGCATGACATGCACAATCCCCGGTCGATCACCGGTTTCGGCCATGCAGAACGCTTGATCCGCTCACAGGAGATTCCGAAGGGATCCTGAACACTCATCTGCTGGCAGATCCTGCCGCAGGCGCCGCACTCGATGCAGAGCCCCGGATCGATGTGATGCGGCTGCTGCTTCTCGCCTTGAATGGCATTCACCGGACAAAAGCGGACACAGGCCCCGCAGCCATTGCAGATGTCGTTTATTCGATAGGACACGATTCCCTCCCGAACAGGCTCATTCGATTTCCAGACGGGCGATCGCCGCATCCGTCGGCCTTCCCGTTACAGGGTCCCACTCGAACTGCCGCCAGTAATCGCGCATCATGTTCTCGATATCCACGGTCCTTCCCCGGTTGGCCCCTTCCATCTGGGGGGGCCTTCCCACGACCCGGTCGCAGACCTTACAGGACCAGGGATCGATGCCGTGCTTCAGATTGAAGAGCTGTTTCAGCGTCTGGATCCGCACCCCGATTTTCATGTACTCCTCCGGCGTCTTCCGCCAGCCCGTGGCTGCGTTCAGCCAGTCAAATACGCGAATTCTGCCGGCCCCGATGAAGAGCCCGAAGAGGCAAAGGGCGGACCCGTTGGCCACATTCATGAACTTGCTGCAGGCGGCAGCCATGACCGCCTTTTCCGTATCGGCCACGTATTTGCGTTCCTTCATATATGCCGGTTTCGGGCGGGGAAGCCCCTTCACCTGCTTCCAGAGCTGGAACATCTCGTAATAAAGCTGGGAGCCGATGGTGTGGCGTCCCGGGGTTGGCTCCACCGAATAGTGGACATTGAAGCCGGGATCGTTGCGGCCGTCGTGCATGGGCAGCTCCTGCCCGCCCGCCTGTATGGCGCATTCGAGGGCGCCCCCGCCGATCCTGGACGCGGCGACTTTCGAACCGTCCGCCAGCAGGTCGCCAATGCCTTCCCGGTGGATAATCTTCTCCACGAGGGCCGTGATCGCCTTCGCGTTTCCCCATGTCAGCTCCAGGCCGCCCGTTTCTTCCTTCGTCAGTATGCCCTTCTCGTAGCATTCCATGGCGAAGGCGACTGTCCCGCCGGCGGAAATGGTGTCCATTCCCGCCCGGTTCAGAAGCTCGTTCATATGAAAGATACTGTCCATGTCGCTGTTCAGGCAGAGGCCGCCCAGGGCCAGCGTCGTCTCGTATTCCGGCTTGTGCGTTTCCCCGTATTTCCCCCGCATGGCGCAGATGCCCCCGCAGCCCAGCGGGCAGGAATAGCAGTGGTATTTCACCCGCTCCGCCTTCCGGATCACATCCGGGTTCGTCGGCAGGGACTGTTTGATGCCGTAATCGAGATGGGATCCCATCCAGTTCCGGATTGGAGCGTCCCCCATCTCCACCGAGGCCTGATTCAGGCTGCCGGTGCCCCACTTGCGAAGCAGAATCTTTTCGATCATCCCGTCCATGGCCATCTGGAAGGGCAGGCTCCGCATGAACACGCCGATGTAGGCCGCCTGGGGGCCGGGCAGGAAGGGGGGCTGAAATTGAACCCAGCGGTTGCACTGCCGGCTCAGGCGCTTGATTTCATCCCGGTCATGGATCCCGATGCGCCGTTTTCCGCTCAGCACGATGGCCTTCAGCTTCTTCGCTCCCATTACGGCGCCCAGACCGGATCGTGCCGCGATCCGGCCGTGGTCGTTGCAGACTCCCGATATCAGGGACAACCGTTCACCCGCCGGACCGATGCAAGCCACCCGCGCCCCACCGCCGGCCGCCCGGACCAGGATGTCCTCCGTCTCCACGGTGTCCCTCCCCCAGAGGTCTCCCGCGTCGCAGAGTTCCGCGCCGTCGTGCCGGACGTGGAGATACACGGGACTGGAGCTGATGCCGGACAAGAAGATGCCGTCGTAGCCGCAGCGTTTGATGGCTGGCGAGAAATTGCCGCCGCAGTTGGCTTCGCCCCAGCCCCCCGTCAGCGGTGATTTTCCGGCGACCATCCACCGTCCGGAAAAGAGGCTGCCCGTTCCCGTCAGGATCCCCGACATGAAGGCGAGAACGTTGTCCGGCCCGAGCGGATCAGCCCCGGCGGGAATCCGGTTGTAGAGCAAGTGTACGGCCAGTCCTGTACCGGACAGACAGCGCTCGTAAACATCATCGGGGATGCATTCCTCACGAATTTCCCCACCGGCAAGATCCACCCACAGGATCCTGCCCATGTATCCCTTTGCCATCGTGATTCCCCTCTTCGGAACTTATCCTTTCCGATGCTGCCGCCGTTCAGGGAGCGACTTCCGGACCACCCTTCGCTCAAGACGCGCGCCCGGCGAGGATAGTCCTGTCATTCCAATCCCGCCATCCCGGTCCCCGGCCAGAAGAAACGGCAGCCGCAGATCCTCCCGGTCTCCCTCGTAGAGAACCTGCGCCAGAAAGAGGCCGGACGGCGGCGCCGTCAATTTCGCCGGCGCATCGGAGAACTGCCGCAGCATCGTTCCCACGTCCGCGGGCGCCAGACCGCCACTCCCGGCCTCCACCAGGACGCCGGCGATCCGGCGCACCATCTTCCAGAGAAAATGGGAGCCGGTGACACGAAGGATGATCAGGCTTCCGGAGGGAATGACTTCCATCCGGTCGATCTTGACGCGGGTTGAAGCCTCCCGGTCAAGCCTGCGGTCGGCAAAAGAGGCGAAATCGTGGAAACCTTCGAAGAGGCGGCATGCCGCCCGCATCTTTTCCACATTCAGCGCGTCCCGGACCCACCAGACATAACGCTTCCCGAAGGCTGTCCGGCGGGTGGAAACCAGATAGAGGTAGGTCCTGGCCAGCGCGTGGTGCCGCGCATGAAAACGGGCCTCGGCCTTCTCCACGCCGAGCACGTTGATGTTCGAGGGGAGCCGGTCGTTGAGGCCCTGCAGAATTTTTCGCGGCGCCAGGGTCTCCGCCGCCTCCAGGTGGGCCACCTGGGCCAGGGCATGAACGCCCGCATCGGTCCGGCCGGCGCCCTGCACATCCACCGCCCCCCCGAAGAGCTGTTCCGCCGCCCGGATCAGCGTCCCCTGAACGCTTCGGGCGTTCTTCTGGGTCTGCCAGCCGCTGTATCCCGTTCCGTCGTACTCGATCGTCAGCCTGTACCGGGGCATAGCGAAAGGCCTCCTCGGTCCCTTGCGCCGGGACCGCTTCCATGAGATCGGCCGCTGCCGGTTCCGTGGACCGGACCACTGGCCGCTACAAACCCTCCCTGCTCAAGCCGTAGCGCTGGATCTTGCTCCGCAGCGTTTTCCGGTCGATCCCCAGGATCTGCGCCGCCCGGCTCTGGTTCCAGGAGGTCGCCTTCAGGGTTTGCAGGATCTGCTGCCGCTCCGCCCCCTCCAGCGGCATCAGACTCGGGAGGGGGCCTTCCCGCCTCACCCGGAACTGCTCCGGCAGATTTTCCGGCAGGATCAGCAGGAAGGGGGACAGCAGCAGGGTCTGCTGCAGCACGTTCTGCAGTTCCCGGACATTGCCGGGCCAGTCGTAGGCCATGAGAAGCTCCATGGCCTCGTCGGACATGCGGACGCTGGCATACCCCAGCTTTTTCAGAAGGGAATCGACCAGCAGGGGGAGGTCCTCCTTGTGCTCCCGCAGCGGCGGGATGTGAAGGCGCACCACGAAGCGGTACAGCAGGTCCGACCGGAACCTGTCCTTTTTGATCTCCTCGTCGATGTTGCGGTTGGCGGCTGCAACGACGCGAACCGCCGCATGGCGGACGTCGTGCCCGCCGAGCCGGCGGATTTCGCCGTCCTGCATGAAGCGAAGCAGTTTCGCCTGAAGGCCGGGGGACATCTCCGTGATCTCGTCCAGGAAGATCGTGCCCTCACGGGCGGACTCGATCAGACCCGAGTGGGAGCGGTCGGCCCCGGTGAAGGCACCGCGCTCGTAGCCGAAGAGTTCCGACTCCAGCAGGGTCTCCGGAATGGCGCCGCAATGAACCACGACGAAGGGCTTCACGCGGCGCAGACTCAACTGATGGAGGGACCGCGCCGTGAGCTCCTTCCCGGTGCCGCTCTCCCCCTCGATCAGGACGCTCGCGGCAGAGTCGGCGACTCGGGCGAGCTGCTTGTAGAGATCCACCATCGTCGCCGACGAACCGATGAATTCCGGCGCCTGGTGTGACGTGGGCTGGCCGCGCATGCGGCGCTGCTGGAGCTCCCGGACCTCCAGGACCTTCTTCACCATGGCGCGGATCTGGTCGGGGGAAAAGGGCTTGCTGATGTAGTCCCACGCCCCCAGGCGCAGCGCCTCCATGGTGGTTTCCAGCGATCCGTAGGCGGTCATGAGAATGACCGGGAGCTCGGGCCACTTTTCGCGGACCTGCCGAAGAAACTGCAGCCCGTCGATGTCGGGCATGCGGATGTCCGACATGAGCAGGTCGAAGGCCGCCAGGTCCTCCCGCAGGGCATCCTTCGCCGAGGTGAAGGTCTCCACCTCGTAGCCGGCCCGCGAGAGGGCCTCCTGGAGAAACTCGCAGGCGACGGCGTCGTCGTCGATGACCAGTATCCGCACGGGCATCCCCATCTACCTCCCGAAACCCCTGCCGGCCATATAGTGCGCCAGGTCGGCGACGCGGCAGGCGTAACCCCATTCGTTGTCATACCAGGAAACCACCTTGGCCATATTGTCCCGCAGGACCTGGGTGAACTCCATGTCCACGATGGATGAATGGGTATTCCCCCGGAAATCCGACGACACGAGCCGTCCCTCCTCGCAGGCCATGATCCCCTTCAGCGCCCTACCGGCGGCGCTCCTCAGTGCCTGCCGAAGGGCCTCCGTGTCAGTCTTCCGTTTCAGCTCGGCCGTGAAATCGACGATCGAAACGGTCGGCGTGGGCACCCGGAGTGAGTAGCCGTCGAACCGGCCGGCCAGCTCCGGGATGACCAGCGACAGGGCCCTGGCCGCCCCGGTGGTCGTGGGGATGATGTTCTGGAACGCCGCCCGTGCCCGCCTCAGGTCCCGGTGAGCCAGGTCCAGGATGCGCTGGTCGTTGGTGTAGGAATGGACGGTGGTCATCATCCCCTTCTCGATCCCGAAGGCCTCGTGAACCACCATGACCGGCGGTGCGAGGCAGTTGGTCGTGCAGGAGGCGTTGGAGACGATGTGGTGCTTCCCGGGATCGTAGGACCCGTGGTTGACGCCCATGACCACCGTCAGGTCCTCCTCCTGGGCGGGGGCCGTGATGATCACCTTTTTCGCACCCGCCTCCAGGTGGGCCGACGCCTTGGGGCCGGTCACGAAAAGGCCGGTGCTCTCGACGACGATCTCCACGCCCTCGTCGTCCCAGGGAATCTGCGCCGGATCGCGAAACGCGAGACTCTTGACCGTCCGGCCGCCGATGACGAACCCGTCCTTTCTGACCCGGACCTCGCCGGGATAGCGGCCGTAATTCGTGTCGTACCGGAACAGGTGGGCGTTGGTCTCCACGTCGAACAGGTCATTCACGGCAACCACCCGAAGGGAGCGGGGATGCCTCTCCAGGACGGCCTTCAGCACCTGCCGACCGATCCGTCCGAAACCGTTGATGCCGAGGCGAATCATGTCGACCTCCTTCTCAGTTGTCGTCGATGCGGTATTTGTGCGCCGTCATCAGGTCGCAGCGCGTCTGCAGCATCCTGTGGAGCCGGGCGTTGTCCAGGGCGATGGCACTGAGGTTGGCCGCCGCCTCCAGAAACCGGATCTCCTGCGCACTGAACTCGCGGACGGCGCCGGCATAAACCCGGAGGACGCCGATGGCCTTCTGCTCCAGCATCAGGGGGACGACCAGCACGGACTTGATGCCCTCCGCCGTCGCCCGGGCGCCGTATTGGAAGCCCCGGTCCGTCCCGGCGTCTTTCAGGTAGACGGCCTTTCCCTTGAGGGCCCGCCGGTCCAGGCCGCTCTCCTTCACCAGAATGGGGCCCTTGTGAAGATAGGCGTCGGAAAGGCCCCAGGCCGCCCCCATGACGAGCTTCTTCGACCGGGAGTCGAGCAGCCGAAGGCTGCAGGCCTTGACGCGCATGGATTTCGCCACGCAGCGAACGATCTCCTCCAGAACGCGGGCCGGATCGAGCGAGGCGTTGATCACCCGGGCCACATCGTACAGGGCACGAAAATAGTCCATCTCCTTTGCGCTCATGGGCTCACCTCCGGCAATCGGCATGGCTTCGAATAGCCCGAAATAACGGAAAAGTCAAAGTGGTTTCAGAAGATCCGGACCGGCTCATAGAGCCCTTTCCGCCGGTCGAAGAGGGCGCAGCAGCCGAGTTCGAGGGCGCCCACGACGATGATGTAGCGTTCGAAGGGGTCGAGCTGAAGCGGCCGGTCCTCCGGCAGGGGTTCCCGGGAGACCCGGTCCCCGCCTTGACGGAACAGGATGGAAAGATGCGAGTGGCCGCAGAACAGGATGCGGTGCGGCGTCTTGTGAAAGACCTCCTCCGCCTTCCCTGTCGATCCGTCGTCGACGGGCTCATAGAAGGAGCGGATGGAGTCGAAAGGGAGAGAGTGGGCAAAGCAGAGGTCCCCGTCGACGATCCGGACGGGAGCTCTTTGAAGATAGTCCCGGACACCGGCCGGGTCGCCGGCTTCCCGGCCGGTGTCCGCCGCCAGCCGCTTCTCGACGATGTAGTCGTTGTTGCCCTTCACGGCCAGGATGCCGTTTTCCCTCAGGACCCGGACGACCGCCGCCGGGTCCCGCGAGTGGAGGGAATCACAGAAATCGCCGAGGTGGACGAGGTGTTCGGCGCCCCGCCGACGCAGGGCGCCGATGGCCCGCCGCAGGGCCCGCAGGCGGCCGTGATTGTCCGACAGCAGGCCGATGCGGGTCACAGCCCCAGGCCGCGGCTGATGATGAGCAGCATGATCTCCGACGTCCCGGCGAAGATCGTGTACACCCGCGCATCCCGGAAGAGCCGCGCGATGGGGTATTCCTCCATGTAGCCGTAGCCCCCGTGGAACTGGACGCCCCGCTCGACGACGCGGTTGAGCATCTCGGCGATCCAGTACTTGGCCATGGAGACCTTCTGGACGATCTCCCGGCCCTCCATGTGGTCCAGGATGAGGCTCTCCATGAAGGTTCTCCCCAGCTCCACATCCGTGGCCAGCTTGGCCAGCTCAAAGGAGAGGTACTGGAACCGGCCGATGGGCTTGCCGAAGGCCTCCCGGGTCTTCGCGAAATCGATGGTCAGGCGCAGGGCCTCCTCGGCCATGACCTGGGCCCCGATCGCCGCCACCAGCCGCTCCTGCTGAAGCTTTTTCATGAGGTAGTAGAATCCCCTGCCCTCCTGCCCCAGCAGGTTTTCGGCGGGCACCCGGCAGTCCGTGAAGGCCATCTCCGCCGTGTCCTGGCTGTGGAAGCCGATCTTCTCCAGGTTGCGCCCCTTCTCGAAGCCGGGCGTCCCGTCCTCCACGACGATGAGCGAGAAGCCGGCATGGGCCGGTTTCGCCGCAGGGTCGGTCTTGGCCACCACGATCACCAGACCGCAGTTGATGCCGTTGGAGATGAAGGTCTTCTGGCCGTTGATCACGTAGTGGTCGCCGTCCCGGACCGCAGTCGTGCGGATCGCGGCCAGGTCGGAGCCCGTCCCCGGCTCCGTCATGGCGATGGCCGTGATGATGTCGCCGGAGGCACAGCCCGGCAGCCACCGCTGCTTCTGCTTTTCAGACCCGAAGGACTCCAGGTAGGGCACGATGATGTCGGAGTGCAGGAAAAAGAGGAAGCCCGAGAAGCGGGTCTTCGCGCCCTCCTCCATGCTGATCAGGGAATAGAGCAGGTCCGCCCCGACGCCGCCGTAGGCCTCGGGCAGCCAGGGGCAGAGAAAGCCCTGGCTTCCGAAGTCTTTCCAGACCGACTTGGGGACGATTCCGGCCTTCTCCCACTCCTCCACGCGGGGAGTCACCTCCTTCTCGAAGTACCGGCGGATCGATTCCCGGAAAATCTGATGCTCCTGCGTGTAGTGCTTTTCCAGCAAAGACATGGTCACCTCACTGCTTTCATAATTTCGTTTTCCCCTGCAAACCGGGGACTGTTTTCGAAAAAGCGCGGCGGCATCGGCCTCAGACGACGCCGAGCTTTTTCCTGATGTCCTCCCGCAGTTCCTTCTTGAGGATCTTCCCGACGGGGTTCCGGGGGATGGCCGCGATGATCTCCAGCCGCTCCGGGATCTTGTAGACGGCAATCCCCTTTTCCGTCATGAAGGCCTTGATCTCCTCCAGGGTCAGCGACTCGCCGGGCTTCGGGACGACGTAGATACAGGTCCGTTCCCCGAGGTTCTCGTCGGGCATGGCCACCGCCGCCGCGTCCATCACCTTCGGATGCCCCAGGATCATGTTCTCCACCTCCTGGGCGCTGATGTTGTACCCGCCCCGGATGATGATGTCCTTGGCCCGCTCGAAGAAGCCGATGCAGTCGTTGTCCTTGAGCTGGAACAGGTCGCCCGTGTTGAAGTAGCCCTCGCTGTCGAAGGCCTTGGCTGTCAGGTCCGGCCTTCGGAAGTAGCAGGGGATCACGTTGGGGCCCCGGTACCAGAGCTCGCCCACGTCACCGACCGCCTTCGGGCCTTCAGGGATGGCGGGGTTGACCAGCTTCATGGACACGTTCCTGGACATCTGGGTGGCCTTCCCGGTCCACTTGCTTCCCGCCCCCAGATAGAGGAAGTGGTCCAGGCGCATCTCCATGTCGGGGATGTCGTAGTTTCCGGACACGTTGGCCGTCCCCTCGTTCTGCCCCCAGATGTTGGCGAACTCGATGCCCCAGCGCCGCTTCAGCTCCTGGACGGACCACAGGGACGGCGGGGCGGCGCCGATCGTGATGGCCCGCATCTTGCTAAAGTCGAACTTGTCCACCATGGGGTGCTTCAGCAGCGCGTTCACGATGGCCGGTACGAGCAGGGTATAGTGGATCTCCTCGGACATGAGCTGCATGACGAAGGCGCCCCCGTCGAAGGGGTGATGAAGGACCATCTTCCCCCCGCCGATGATCCAGGGGATGAAGACCGTCCCGATGGAGGCCATGTTGACCAGGGGCCCGGCGGTGATCAGGTTGTCCCCCCAGTGGATCGGCGCCATCTCGAAGCAGAGGGTGCTCTGGAAGATCCAGTTGTTGTGGGAGAGCGGGCAACCCTTCGGCTCCGCCTCGGTCCCCGAGGACCAGCAGAGCGTGAAGACGTTGTTGGGGTCGATGTCGATGCCTTCGAGCTTCCCCGTTACGGGGCCCCTGGCCATTTCCCGGATTTCGTCCAGGAGGATGATCTCCCGAATGCCGGCCTGTTTGGCCTGGACGTTCCCGGCCATCTCCCGGTGGTTGAAATTGCCGAAGGTCCCGACGGTGATGATCGCGGCGGCATCTGTGAGTTTAGCGATGTATTCCAGCTCGGAAGACCGCCACTGCATGGGCATGGGAGAGATCAGCCCTCCCATGCGGGGAATGGCGAGGTAGAGCATGGCCAGCTCCCAGCAGTTGGGAAGCTGGACCAGGATGATGTTGTCCTTCCCCAGGCCTTTCGCCAGCAGCGCCTCCGCCGTCGCGTCCACGGCCCGGTTCAGCTCGGCGTAGGTCAGGCGTTCCGGCTTCTGGCCCAGGAGCGCCTCCCGGTTGAGGGGATCGACCAGGCAGACCTTGTCGGGGGATTTCCGGACATGAAAGCGGAAATAATCGATCAGGTTCCGTTTCCCCCAGGCCCCGGATTCCGTCCATTTCTGAATGCTTTCCTTGGATGCTAAAATCATGGTTCCCTCCTTGATCTCTGATTTTCCATGAATCGTGATTTCCGACAGATGATTTCACGGCGTTGACGCCGTCCGCTCATACCCGGCCAACCAAGCGCGACGGCTCGACGCCACCCCGGATTCGGCAGTGGCTTCTTTCAGGACTTGCCCGCCTGCATTTTCGCATCTAAGTCCCGCAGCTCCCGCCTCAGGATCTTGCCTACGGCGCTCTTGGGCAGGGCGTCGATGAAGGCGACGAGCTTCGGCACCTTGTAGGCGGCCAGGGAATCCCGGCAGAAGGCTTTCACCTCATCTTCTGTCAGGGTCTGGCCGGGCTTGACGACGATGTAGGTCTTCACGTTTTCGCCGCGGTATGCATCAGGCACGCCGATCGTGCACACCTCGAGAACCTTGGGATGGGTCATCAGGAGCTCGTCAATCTCCTTGGGGTAGATATTGAAGCCGCTGGCGATGATCATGTCTTTCTTCCGGTCCACGATCGTTACATAGCCGTCCGCGTCCATGAACCCGATGTCGCCGGTGTAGAGCCAGCCGTCGATGAGCACCTTGGCTGTCTCCTCCGGGTTCTTGTAGTACCCCATCATGACCTGGGGGCCCTTGAAGCAGATCTCGCCGGTTTCGCCGATCTTCATCTCCTTCCTGCCCGTTTCCAGGTCGACGATCTTCAGGTCCGTGTTGGACAGTGGAATTCCGACCGAGCCGGGCTTCTCGTCGCCTCCCCAGGGCGTCGCCGTCCCCATGGGCGTGATCTCCGTGAGGCCGTAGACGTTGATCAGCGGGACATCCCGCCGCTCCTTGAGCTGCTGAATGGTCTCCACGGCCATCGGGGCGGAGCCGGTGAGGTAGGCCTTCAGGAAGGACAGGTCCATCTTCCGGAAGCGCTCATTGTTCAGCAGGGCGACGAAGATCGTGGAGACGCCGGGAAGCAGCGTCGGCTTGAATTTCTCCAGGAGATCGAGGATCCGGTCCGGCTCCGGCCGGGGCACGAGGATGTCCGTCCAGCCGGCGTAGATGGAGGTGTTCTGCAGGCCCGTCCATCCGGCGGCATGGAAGAAGGGAAAGATGGCCAGCAGGCTCTCCTCCCCGTCCCTCGACTCGGGATACCAGCCCCGGAACTGCTGGGTGTTGAAGGAGATGTTGGCGTGGCTCAGCATGACGCCTTTGCTGAGTCCCGTCGTCCCCCCGGTGTAGATCAGGGCGCCCAGGTCCTCCAGGGCGGGGACGTTCTCGACCGGTGCATCCGGATAAGCGCCGATGAGGTCGAGAAACCGGTAAACGCCCTCCCGAGCGGGAACGTCGGCCGGCGGGAACATCGGTTTCAGGGGTTCCGGCAGGTAATCCGCGAGCGAGCAGAGAATCGCCTTTTTGGCCCCGGTGTTTTCCCGAAGTTTTGCTGCGACAGGGTGGAACATGTCCAGGGTGACCAGAACGGTCGAATCGGAGTCGTTGAGCTGGTGGGTCAGCTCCTTCTCCGTGTAGAGCGGGTTGTTCATGACGTTCACGCCGCCGATCCGGAAGACGGCGTATTCGGCAATGACGAGCTGGGGCACGTTGGGAAGGATCATGGCCACCTTGTCCCCCCGTTTGACTCCCAAGGCGGTCAGGGCGCGCGCGAACCGGTTGACGAGACCCTCCAGCTCCCGGTAGGTGATCCGCGTCCCCATGAAGATCAGCGCGTCGCGGTCCGGAAAGCGCTCCGCGGTCCGCGTCAGGACCGCGGGCATGGTGATTCTGTCGAAATCGATCTCCGCCGGTACGCCGGCGGGGTAACACTTGTGCCAGATTCTCTCAAATCGCATGGTCCCCTCCTTGTCGACTGATGAACGGCGGTTTTGTTTTTTGATACCCTCCTTCCCGCTACCCCCATGCCCTCCCGGCGGACAACCGGGAGGGCATGGGAAAATCGCTTTTTCCGTCCGCCCTCCTTCACGGTCGGGACGCTTTGGGATAAAACCTCTTTTTCAGGCTGTCGCGAAGCTCACCGCGCAAATCCGGGTGGGCAATGCTGATCAGCGCTTCCGCCCGCTGCCGCCGCGACTTGTACCGGAGCTGGGCGATGCCGTATTCCGAGACCACGTAATCGGCCAGTGTCCGGGGGACCGTGACCGGCGATCCTATGGGCAGTTCCGGAACGATGGCGGAAACCAGCGACCCGTCCTTCAGGTTCCGGGCCGCGGAGATCAGGGTGATGCCCCGGCCGCCTTCGGAGTAGGCCGCACCGATCATGAAGTCGAGCTGGCCGCCGGAACCGCTGATCATCCGGTGCCCCACCCCCTCGGAGCAGATCTGCCCGCTGAAATCGATCATCAGCCCCATGTTGATGGCGACGAGGTTGGGGTGCTGGGCGATCATGGCGGGGTTGTTGGTGTAGGAGGCGGGGAAAAACTCGCAGGCCGGGTTCTCGGCGACATAGTCGTAGAGCCCCTGGTCGCCGATGCAGAAGGTGGCAATGGTGATGCCCTTGTGCAGCGGCTTGCGCGAGTTGGTCACGATGCCTTTTTTTACCAGGTCAGGCAGTCCGATGGGAAACATCTCCGTCAGGACCCCCAGGTCGTGCTTGCCCTCCAGGCCGCTGACCACGGCCTCGGGAATCATGCCGATGCCCATCTGGATGGTGTCGCCGTCCTTCAGGAGTTCCAGCACGTGGCCGGCGATCTTTTTCTCCCGTTCCCCCGGTTCAGCGCGCTTGAATGCCGGAATCGGCGTGGAGTGCTCCACGAAGAAGTCGAACTCGGAGACGTGCATCCAGTTGTTGCCGAAGATCGTGGGCATCTGGTCGTTCACCTCGGCGATCGTCACCCGCTGCTTGCCCGACGCCCGGCCCTCGCGGATGGTCTGCATGGTGTAGAAGTTGGTCAGCCCGAGGTTCACGTACCCCTGCTTGTTGGGCGGCGTCGTCATGCACGCGAACACGTCCGCCAGCAGCCCGATTTTCCGGCCGCTGTCGGAACTCATGATCGGCAGAAAATCGGTCTGCAGGGTGGCGTTGATCTTCCGGATGGTGATCATCCCGAAGGCGGGCATGTAGTTGATGTGGCCGTCGATGCCGGCCATGAACTCCGGATCGTAGAGCTTGCAGGGCCGCACCTGCACGGCGTCAATGATGTTGACGCCTCGGAGCTCCGCGTGCCGGTTCAGGATCGCGTGGTACATGTCCGCCGAGTTGGCGGCGATGCCCAGCGCGGTGACGACCGTATCCCCCGATTTGACCTGTTTGGCCGCTTCTTCCATCGAAACGCATTTCTTGCGGTACTCATCCTGCCATTCCATATTTCTCCCCTCCTGTTTTTGCTTGAAACCTTCCCCCTGATTCGCCGGAGTGAATCGGAAAATGCATTCGCCCCGGTCATCGCTCCATTCACACCTTCAGGATGACCGCCTCGCCCTGGGCCAGCCCGCCGCAGATGGAGGCGACGCCGTACCCGCCGCCCCGGCGCTGCAGTTCGTAGGCCAGGTGCATGGTGATCCGCCCGGCGCTGGCGCCCACCGGATGGCCGATGGCAATGGCGCCGCCGTTGACGTTGGTCCTTTCCTGGAGCGCCTTCCACTTCGCCTCGTCGCCCTCCGCGAGAATCTTCGTGGACACGAGCGGCATGGCAGCGAAGGCCTCGTTGATCTCGATCAGGTCCATTCGGTCGACAGTCATCCCGACCCGCTTCAGGGCCTCCTGAATGGTCAGGGCGGGAATGACGGGAATGTCCCGCGGCTTCGTCGCCGTGCCGATGGCAGTCAGGATGGTGGCCAGCGGCTTCAGCCCCTTCTCCTCGGCCCGGCGCCGCGTCATGTAGAGAATGGCGCTGGAACCGGCGCTGATGGGCGGGGCGTTGCCGGCGGTGATCGTGGGGCTCCCGTAGACGGGCTTCAGCTTCGCCAGGGCCTCCAGAGTCGTCCGCCGGGGCGACTCGTCCCGGTCGATGACCAGAGGATCCCCTTTTCTCTGCGGGATGACCACGGGAAGGATCTCCTCGCCCACCTTGAACTTCCCCGCGGCAAAGGCCTGCGCGTAGCGCTCCTGGGTCTGGCAGGCCCAGGCGTCCTGCATCTCCCGGGTGACGCCGTACTCCAGGGCGACCTCCCCGGCGTCGACCGCGACGGGGGCGAACCCTTTCGCACCGTACCCCAACTCAAACAGGCCGTCGATGAGGCGGATGTGGCCCAGTCGCGTTCCTTTCCGAAGCCCCGGGGCCAGGTGGGGCGTCCGGGGCATGTTCTCGGACCCGACGGACATGCAGACCTCCGCCTCTCCGGCCCGAATGGCCCGCACGCCCATGCGCAGGGCCGTCAGGGACGAGCAACAGGCCCGATCGAGGGTGCAGGAGATGCTCTCCGGCGGGAAGCCCGCCAACAGCGAGGCCTGCCGCGCCGGGATGTCCGTCTCCAGGGCCATCTCCGCCATGACGCAGCTCCCGTAGTTGATCTCGTCCACTTCCTCCGGCTTCACGGCGACCCGCCCGATGACCTCCTTCATGACCATGACGGCCAGGTCGATGCTCGCGATATCCGCCATGGCGGTGTCGAACCGGCTGAAGGGCGTCCGCACGGCGCTGACGATGACAATTTCGTCCTTATCGTGATGAGTCATGTTTCTCCCCTTTCAGTTTTTCGCGTTACTTGGCCGCCATGCGCAGCGCCCCGTCCAGGCGGATCACCTCGCCGTTGATCATCGGGTTCTCGATGATGTGCCGCGCCAGCATGGCGTACTCCACCGGGTTCCCCAGCCTTTTCGGGAAGGGCACGCTCTGCCCGAGGGCGTCCCGGATCTCCTGCGGCAGTTGGGCCAGCATCGGCGTGTTGAACAGCCCCGGGGCGATGGTGGCCACCCGAATCCCGTAGTCGGCGCATTCCCGGGCGATGGGGAGGGTCATGCCCACGACGCCTGCCTTCGAGGCGCTGTAGGCCGCCTGCCCGATCTGGCCGTCGAAAGCCGCCGCGGAGGCGGTGTTGACGATCACGCCCCGCTCTCCCTCGGCATTCGGCGGGTTCTTCACCATCTGCTCCACCGCCAGGCGGATGACGTTGAAGGTGCCGATGAGGTTGATCTGGACGACCCAGTTGAAGGCCTTCAGGGGATAGGGCCCCTTCTTGGAAAAGACCTTGGAGGCGGCGCCGACGCCGGCGCAGTTGATGGCCCCGTTGATCGTTCCGAAGGCTTCGACGGCCCTGGCGACGGAGGACTGGACGCCCTCGTCATTGGTGACGTCCGTGTTCACAAAAATGACATTCTTCCCGAGCTCCGCGGCCAGCTTCTCCCCCCGCTCGACGGCCATGTCGAAAATGGCCGCCTTCGCGCCGGCCCCCGCCAGCATTCGGACGCAGGCTTCCCCCAAGCCGGAGGCGCCGCCGGTTACCACTGCCTTCACATCTTTAAGATCCATCGCACTGCTCCTTTCCCTTATTCTTTTGATGAACGGATTTTCGCGGACCCGTTTCCAAGGAATCCGCAGATTTTGAAATCATTTGAACAGGCCCGTCTCTTCGAATTCCTGAATCTCCCGGTCCGTATAGCCCAGGCCGGTCAGGACTTCCCGGGTATGGGTCCCGGCCGGGACGCCGCCGTGACGGTATTCCGGAGGCGTCCCCGAGAATTTGATGGGATTGGCAATCTGCCTGACCTTGCCGCCGGTCGGGAGGTCCACCTCGACCAGCATGCCCCGCTCCAGGGCCAGGGCGTCGCTGAAGACCTCGGTCAGGGTCATGACCGGCTCGAAGCAGGCGTCGGTCCGGTTGAAGATCTCCACCCATTCGTCACGGGTCTTCGTCAGGAAGATCTCCCGGATCTCCTTCTTGATCTTCGCGACGCCCCCGGGAAAGACCCCGCCGGGGATCAGGTCCGGGCGGCCGATCGTGTTGCAGAAGTTGGTGAAGAACTGGGGTTCGAGCCCCCCGAAGCTGACGTGCCGTCCGTCCTTCGTCTCGTAGTAATCGTAAAGGGAGCCTCCGTTCAGAAGGATCCCTTCACGCTCCGGGTCCTTTCCGTCCACCAGGAAGCCCGCCCCGTACATGGCGTTGAAGGCGATCATCCCGTCGGTCATGGAGACGTCGATGGCCTGGCCCTGGCCGGTGTGGTGGCGGTGGACGACCGCCGCCAGGATCCCGATGACGGCGTTGTTGGAGCCAGAGGCGATGTCGGCGATCTGCATGCTCACCAGCGCCGGGCCGGACTCCTTCTTTCCCGAATAGGAGACGATGCCGGAGCGGGCGATGTAGTTCATGTCGTGGCCGGCCCGGTCCCGCAGCGGGCCCGTCTGCCCATATCCGGTGATGGCGCAGTAGATCACGGCCGGGTTGACCTTCCTCAGGCTTTCGTAGTCGAGCCCGAGCTTCGCCATGACGCCGGGGCGGAACTGCTCGATGACGATGTCGTAATCGGCGATGAGCCGGTGGATGATTTGGATCGCCCGGGGGTCCTTCAGGTTCAGGGCCATGCAGCGCTTGCTGCGCCCCAGTTGCGTCGACGCCGCGGACAGCTTCGTGCCCGGGACCATAGGCGGAAAGAAGTCCACCAGGTCGGGCCGCGAGCCGGAGACGACCCGGAGCACGTCGGCGCCCATGTCCGCCAGGCACATGGTGGCGTAGGGACCGGGCAGCAGCGTCGTGAAATCCAGCACCTTCAGACTGTTCAGCGCTCCAGACATAACACCCTCCTTTCGAAATGAAAATGTTTGACGGGTCTCACAGCCCCATGAACCGGGCCGCGATGGTTTTCATGATCTCGTTCGTGCCGGCGAAGATGCGCGTGACGCGGATGTCCCGCCAGGCCCGGGCGATGGGGTACTCCTCGCAGTAGCCGTACCCGCCGAAAAGCTGGACGCAGCGGTCCGCCACCCGCGAGGCCATGTCCGTCGTCCAGTATTTTGCCATGGAGACGTCCACGACGATCTCCCGGCCCTCCATGTGATCCGCGATCAGCTTGTCCAGGAAGGTCCTTCCGAGCCGGACCTCCGTCGCCATCTCGACGATCTCGAACTGCGTGTTCTGGAACTTGGAGAGCGGCCTGCCGAAGGCCGTCCGCTCCTTGCAGTACTGGATCGTGATCTCCAGCATGTACTCCGCCGCCGCCACGGCGCCGATGCAGCACACCAGCCGCTCCTGCTGGAGCTTCGTCATGAGGTTGATGAAGCCCGACCCCTTGGCCCCGAGGCGGTTCGAGACGGGGATCCGGCAGTCGGTGAAGTAGAGCTCGGCCGTGTCCTGGCTGTGCCAGCCGGCCTTCTTGAGCTTACGCCCCTTCTCGAACCCGGGGGTGCCGGCCTCCACCAGGTAGAGGTCCACAGCCCGGTGGGGGTTCTCGACGGCCGGGTCCTTCGCCGCCAGGACCAGGAGGTCGCAGTTGATGCCGTTGCTGATGAAGGTCTTCTGACCGTTGAGGACCACCTGGTCTCCTTGTTCGACGGCCGTGGTCTTGATTGCCGCCAAGTCACTGCCGGTGTTGGGCTCCGTCATGGCGATGGCCGTGATGACGTCGCCGGAGACGCACCCGGGCAGGTACTTCTTCCGGTGATCCTCCGAGCCGAAGGTGACGATGTAGGGCACGATGACATCGCTGTGGAGCGCCGCCGCCAGCCCACCGTGGTTCGTCCGGGCCATTTCCTCGGTCACGATGACCGAGTAGAGGAAATCGCCGCCCGCCCCCCCGTACGCCTCGGGGACGGCGGTGCAGAGGAATCCCTGCTCGCCCATCTTTTTCCAGGCGCTCCTGGGGACGATCCCCGCCTCCTCCCACTCCTCGACGTGGGGGATGACCTCCTTCTCCAGAAATTTCCGCAGCGTCTGCCGGAAGATTCGGTGCTCGTCGCTGTATCGAATGATGTCCATCCTTCCTCCTTCCTCAGGGAACGGCTTCGCCGCTATTTTTCGTATTTCCCGACGATCGAGATGGCACAGACGTTCTGGTGCGGGAACCCGCCCAGGTTGTGCGTGAGGCCGTAGCGGGGGTTCTCGAGCTGCCGCTTCCCGGCGCGGCCGAGAAGCTGGAGATACATCTCGTAGAGCATGCGCAGCCCGGACGCCCCAATGGGGTGGCCGAAGCATTTGAGCCCCCCGTCCACCTGGGCGGGCACCTTGCCGTCCCGGTCGTAGATCCCGTCCAGGGCGTCCCGCCAGGCCCTGCCGCGCTCCGAGATGTGCAGGTCCTCGTACGTGACCAGCTCGGTGATGGAGAAGCAGTCATGGAGCTCCATCATGCTGATCTCCTCCCGAGGGTCGGTGATGCCCGCCTCGCGGTACGCCTCGGTGCTGCACTTGCTGGTCGTCACGAAGTGCTCGCCGTCCCACTCGTTGAATCCCCCCTCATAGCCGCTGCTGACGGACACCTGCAGGGCCTTGACGGCGACCAGGTCCTTTTTCTTCAGCTTCTTCGCGATTTTCGGCGCGGCCACGATGGCGCAGGCGGCGCCGTCGCTGACGCCGCAGCAGTCGAACAGTCCCAGCGGGTGTGAGATGATCGGCGCGGCGCAGACCTGGTCCATCGAAACGGCCTTCCGCAGGTGGGCCTTGGGGTTGAGCGCTCCGTTTGCGTGGCTCTTCACGGACACGTGAGCAATGGCCTGTTTGAGGTCCCTCTCGGAGATCCGGTACTTGGCCGCGTAGGCCGAGGCCAGTTGCGCGAAGAGACCCGGCGCCGTGCAGTTTGGCATCCACTGCCAGCTCAGCGTGCCGAAGTTGGACCCGGGGTTGGGAAGCCCGCCGTAGCCCGTGTCCTTCAGCTTCTCCACGCCCATGGCCAGGCAGATGTCATAGGCGCCCGAGGCGACGGCGTAGACCGCCGCCCGGAAGGCCTCCGTGCCGGTGGCGCAGAAGTTCTCCACCCGGGTGACGGCGATGTGGGGCAGCCGAAGGGCCGCGCCCATCGGCGTGGCGCTCTTGTACATGTTCACCTCGTCCATGCAGGTGCCCACCCAGGCCGCCTGGATGTCCTTCTTTTCGATACCCGCGTCGGCCAGGCATTCCGTGAAGGCCTCCACCATCAGCTCCTCGCCGCCCATGTCCCAGCGCTCACCGAAACGGGTGCAGCCCATTCCGATGATCGCGACCTTGTCTTTGATTCCCGATGCCATTGCCCGCACCTCCCTCCAAAATTATCGGACGCATTCCGGTCAATAAAAGAGCGATGCCGTCATCCCTTGAACGTGAACAGCTTTCCGATGAGCTGGGACTTCATGATGTCCCCCTCCACCTTCAGCTTCCCGGTGCTGAAAGCCTGCATGCCGTCCAGCCGGCCCTGAATGAGCTGGACGAAATCCTCGTCCGCCATCCGAATCGTCGTCGTCGGCTTTTCCGCCTTTCCCGCCTCCACGCGGCAGGCGCCCTCCCGGACGGTGACGAACCAGTCGCCGCCGCCGGGGCCGGAGATGCAGAACTGAAAAACCAGGTCCTTGCCGGCCGCCTTCTCCGGGTTGAAGACCTCGGGCATCCGCGCGAAGATCTCCGCGACGGTCGGTCCCGCTTTCCCTTCCTCCGCCTTGCCTGAATCCGCCGCCTGAGGCGGCGTCATGAAGGAAACGATGGCCGCATTGGCGTCCCCCAGCTCCCGGGCGCCCTCCATGCTGCCGATCTGCGCCCAGTGATCCCGAATGTCCTCCGGCGTGGGGGGGATCTTCCCGTCCCCGAGGGTGACGCCCGGACCGGTCAAGATCGCCGCCCGGCTGTAGTAGCCGGCCGCCGCGTTGAAGACAGCGCCGGACTCTCCGCACACCTCGGAGCAGAGATAGACAACGATCCCGGCGACGTAGTCGGGCTTCAGCTTTTCGAACAGGTCCGGCGGCATGACATCCTCCGTCAGCCGCGAGGCGGCCACCGGGGCGATCGTGTTGACCTTGATGTTGTATTTCTGGCCCTCCAGCCGGACCGTGTTCATGAGCCCGACGAGGGCCATCTTGGCCGCGCTGTAGTTCGTCTGGCCGAAATTGCCGTAGAGCCCGGCCGCCGAGGTCGTCATGACGATGCGGCCGTAGCCGCCCTCCCGCATGGCCGCGAAGGCGGGCCGGGTCACGTGGTAGGCCCCGTTGAGGTGGACGTCGAGCACGGCCCGCCAGTTCTCCGGCTCCATCTTCAGGAATCCCTTGTCCCGAAGGATGCCCGCGTTGTTGATCAGGATGTCCACCCGTCCGAAGGCCTTCAGGGCGGTCCGGACGATGCCTTCCCCGCCTTCCGGCGTGGCGACGCTGTCGTAATTCGCAGCCGCCTCGCCGCCGGCATCGCGGATCTCCTGCACGACCCGGTCAGCCGGTGAGCTGGATCCCTGTCCCGCCCCGTCGCGGGCGCCGCCGAAATCGTTGACCACCACGCGGGCGCCGCGCCGCGCAAGCTCCAGCGCGTAGGTCCGGCCCAGCCCGGCGCCGGCCCCGGTCACGATAGCCACGCGCCCGTCGAAGCGGATCTCGTCCGCCCGGCCCGCGGCGCCGGGCTGCGGAACGGCCTTCCAGAAATACCCGGAGAAGCCGCGCTCGTCGTCGGTGATCTTTCTCCGGAAGGAAAGACGGACAGGCATGCCGACCTTCAGGTCATTCAATTCGCAGTCCGTGAAGTCCGCCAAAAAGCGGCCGCCCCCTTCAAACTGGATCATGCCGTAGATGGCCGGGGGATCGACGGAAACGGCGAGCAGATCGCCGGTAAAAGTCATGACCTTCGCAGGCCGGTCGGCGAACGCATAGTCGTCCTGGCTGCCGACATGCCCGCAGGCGGGGTTCACGCAGATGTCCATCCTCGGGTACTGGTGGGTGCCGCAGTCGCGGCAGATCCCGCCGACGAGGCCCGTCAGCATCTTTCGCTTCCGCCAGAGCGTTGTCATGGCGGTCTGTGTCGGCGCCTCGGCCCGAATGCCCATCTCGGGGTCAATCAGGTTTCTGAATTTCAGGAACTTCATGTAGTTGTCGATCGTCTTCTTGTTCTCCAGAGAGCCCCGGACGCCCTGCCGCGGCGCCAGTTGGGCGATTCGGTCCGTCACGCGGAAGAAGAGGGCGTCGCAGCCCTGGCCGAATCCTGCGACCAGGATGCCGTCGCCGGGCCTGGCCTGCTCCAGGGCGGCCACGAGCATGATCAGGGGGTGGGCGGCGCCGGTCTCGCCGCAGACCTCGTGCATGTTGTCGATGACCTTCTCCGGCCCGGCCCCCAGCTTTCCGGCCAAAGCCCGGTGCTCCGCCTTGAAGAAGCAGGGGAAGACCAGCCGGTCCACATCCTTCATGGAGAGGTTCAACTTTTTGAGGAGGCCGTTGACGGCCTCGGGGATGATCTTTCCGTATCCCTCCTCCCGAAGCCACCGCTCCTCCCACATGTAGTCGAAGCGGCGGCCGGCCGCCCGGTAGTGGTCCACGAAGTCATAGGAGACGGAGTGCGAGCCGACGAACTCGGCGATGACATCCCGGTCGCCCACGAGCAGCGATGCGGCCCCGTCGCCGAACCACATCTCGTAGAAGTAGGCCGGCCGGGTCTCGCGCTTGTCCGTCGCCGTCACGAGGACGCTCCCGCGGCTGCCCGCCTTCACGCCGTCCAGGGCAGCCAGGAGCCCCGTGGTCCCTGCCTTGAGGGCGGAGGTGAAGTCGGCCGTGGCGATATCGTCCCGCAGGTTGAGGGCCGTGGCCAGGATGCCGGCATTCTGCCGGTCGGCAAAGGGCAGCGTGGTGGAGCAGAGGTAGGCCGCATCGACGGCGTCCCGATCCTTCCCGATGAGGCAGTCACGCGCCGCCGCGACGGCCATGGTCAGGCTGTCCTCGTCGTGGTTGCACATGGACCGCTCGCCCTGGGCCACCATGATGATGGCCGGCGCGAACCAGCCCATGGCCTGAAAGATCGACATCCGGTTCAGCCGCAGCCGGGGTATGTAGGCGCCGTAAGACGTGATTCCGATCATTGCGCTCCCTCCTTCAGAATTTGAACAGCTTCTCGATCAGTTGCGACTTCATCAGGTCGCCGCCGATCTTGATCTTGCCCGACGTGTAGGCCTGCATGGCCGAGAGCTTCCCGCTCATCATGGCCAGGAAGTCCGCGCCGTCCATTCGGATCGTCGTGTTCGGCTTGGCGTGGATGCCCGCCTCGATCCGGCAGGCCCCTTCCCTGACGGCGACCACCCAGTCTCCGCCGCCTTCGCCGCCGATGGTGAACTGAAAAACCACGTCCACGCCATGAGCGGCCTCGGCCTGAAAGGATTTCGGCATGCGCGCGAAAATGTCCGCCACCTTCGCCGCCGTCCCCGCCCCGGCGGAGGCGTCCGGCGCCGCCGCCTTTGGCTGCAGCGCGGCCAGCATGTCGCCCAGCACGAGATCGTTGAGCTGCTCGTACTCCCGGGCACCCTTCAGGCTCAGGATCTTCTCCCAGTGGGCGGCCACGTCCTCCACGGAGGGAACGGACGCCCCGTCGCCGATGACGGTCCCGGGGCTGGTCATGACCGCCGCGCGGTTGTAGAAGCCCATGCCGGCATTGTAGATCTTGCCGCTCACGGGGCACTCCTCCGCGCAGAGGTAGAGGACCAGCGGCGCCACGAACTCCGGCTTCATCTTTTCGAGGAGGTCCGGCGGCAGGATGTCGGCCGTGAGCCGGGAGGCCGCGATGGGCGCGATCGTGTTCACCTTGACGTTGTATTTGCTTCCCTCCAGCTTCAGGGTGTTCATGAACCCCACCAGCCCCATCTTGGCCGCGCTGTAGTTGGTCTGGCCGAAATTGCCGTAGAGCCCGGCCGCCGAGGTCGTCATGACGATCCGCCCGTAGCCCTGCTCGCGCATGGCCGCGAAGGCGGGCCGGGTGACGTGATAGGCCCCGTTGAGGTGGACGTCGAGCACGACCTTCCAGTTTTCAGGCTCCATCTTGAGGAGCCCCTTGTCCCGAAGAATGCCGGCGTTGTTGATCAGGATGTCCACGCGCCCGAAGGCCTCCAGCGCTGTCCGGACGATACCCTCGCCCCCCTCGGGGGTGGCCACGCTGTCGTAGTTCGCGACGGCCTCTCCGCCGGCGTCCCGGATTTCCTTCACGACCCGATCGGCCGGGGAGACGGACCCCTGGCCTTCCCCGTCCCGGGCGCCGCCGAAATCGTTGACCACAACCTTCGCGCCACGCTTCGCCAGCTCCAGGGCATAGGCCCTGCCGAGGCCGCCGCCGGCGCCGGTGACCACGGCCACGCGCCCGTCAAAGCGGATCTCGTCCTTCGGGACCGGGCCGTACTCGAAGACCCCGTTGTCGATGACCAGCTCCCCGTTTGCGGCGTTGACGACGCGCCAGACCGCCTTGCCGTCGTCCGTTTTCCAGATGAGAATCCGGATCGGCTGGCCGGGGTAGAGCGTCCTGGAAAAGCGGCAGCCCAGGCGGCGCACCTTCTCCGGTTCGCCGGGGACAAAGCTGGCCATGAGCGCCCGGCAGGCATAGCCGAAGGTGCACAGGCCGTGCATGATCGGCTTTTCATAACCCACCATGCGGGCAAACTCCGGATCGGCATGAAGCTGGAAGACATCGCCGGAGAGCCGGTAGAGGAGCGGCTGGTCCGGCGAGGGAGCTGCCGACACCGTGAAATCGGCGTCGCGGTCCGGAAAGATCACGTCCTTCTGGGGGGCGTTCTCCCCGCCGAAGCCGCCGTCGAGACGGGCGAATATCGTGATGATGTTGGTGAAGAGCTTCCTGCCGCCGGCATCGCAGGTCTCGCTCTCCCCGATGACGAGCGCCCCCTTGGGGCCCTTGTCGTAGTAGCGGCTGACCCTGCCGGTCGTCACGAAGCTTCCCGACGGCGGAATGGGCCGGTGAAAAATCAGCTCCTGTTCCCCGTGCAGGACGCCGGCGAGATTGATGTTCGAAGCCGCCGCGATGTGGCCCAGAAAGTCGAAGATCGAGGCGATCGAGAACGTGGGGATCACCTTGAGGTTCTTCTCGTAGGTGTAGTCGAGTTCGTCGAATCCCGCGCCGATGCCCAGGGCGTACAGGACGACGTCCTTCCAGTCGTAATGCTTGGTGACCGGACCGATGGGCTTCCCAAGCGCATCCATGTTGAGTGCCATGTCTCCTCCCTTTTCTTCAGCCGGTCAGGCTGGGTTCTCTGAAAAGCGGTGTGCCGCGCTGCTTGAAGCGCATGATCCGGAGCGGTCACGCGGGCCGGCGCCCGTTTTTCGGCTTTATGCCGGCTTCAGATGATGATCCGGATCCTTCGTGTTCCGCTGCTCCCGCTGGACGAACGCCGGGATCAGCACGAACTTGAGCGTCGATTTGACCGTCTCGATATAGACATCGCGCTCCAGGCGGGTCATGGAGCGGAAAAAATCCTCGCCGGAAATGAAGCTGTGGATGGCGTTCATCACGACCAGCACCTCCATCATGGCATCCGGTTTTACCCGCTTGACGTCCTTCGTCAGGCCCATGGAGCGCGCAATGTCGGCGGTGAATTCGGGCACGTTGAAATCCAGGCTGGCGTCGTGGCGGGTTTTGCCGAAGTAGCGGAAGAGGATGAGGTTGGAGATGTCGGGATGGGCAAAGAGGTAGTCCGTCATGTCGTCGATCGCGATGGCCAGCCGCTCCGCCAGCGGCCGCCCGTGTATGACCTCTTCCACGTCCCGAAGGCTCTGGCCGAGGTCCTTGTTGATGTCCAGAATGACAGCCTCGTAGAGGTCCTTCTTCTCACCCCAGTGATAGTGAAGGGTGGAGATGTCGATCCCCACCTCCTGGGCGATCATGCGGGTGGTGGTCCCATGGAAACCGTATTCGCCGAAGATGCGCCGCGCCACGTTGAGAATCCGGGCCTTCATGGATTCGGGGTCTTTGCGGGCCTTCTCGAGCGCGGTTTCCATCGCTTTATTCCATCCCATGATTCCATCAAACGATGGATACTTGAATAAGGAAAACCGGTCCCTTTGTCAAGAAAAAATCGATCCCCGGCCATTCCGCCGCAATTACCTCTTTTCAATTTTTACGAAGTACATTAAAATTCGAACCAACGGCCGTACCGATATCCCCGCCGGCCGTTCGCGGGCGGAGATGCTTGAAGCCGGAAAGACAGCGCCTGCACATAAATGAGAAAGTAAAGGAGAAAAAGGGATGACACCGGCAGAAATGCAGGAAAAGGCGGTTCAGCTTTTCAGTCAGGGCCTGCAGTGAAGCCAGTCGGTTCTTGCGGCCGCGCAGGAAAAGCTGGGACTGAGGGATGAAAACCTGATCCGGGCCATGGACGCATTCGGCGGCGGACTGGGAGCCCACGGGGAGGTGTGCGGCGCTGTCGTCGGCGGGCTGGCCGCCTTCGGCCTGGTGCACGGCCGCCCGAAACCCGGGAGCCAGGCGGACATGCGGATGTGGAAATATGCGGCCATGTTCATGAGACGATTCCGGGAAGAAATCACGGCGGGAAAAATCCGCTGCCGGGACATTGCGGGCGTCGACTGGCGGAACCCGGACCAGGTCCAGGCGTTCCGCAAAGGTGAACAATTCATCGCGTGCCGGAGCCTCACAGGCAAAACGGCAAAACTGGTCGGCGAGATCCTGGAGAGCGCCGCGCTGGAGAAATAACGCGGCCTGGACGCAAAAGATCGGACATTCGAGACAACGGAGGAAAGCATGAAGAAATCGCTGGGCGCAAAGACAATCCTGTATCCCGCGCCGGTTTTGGTGGTGGGAACCTACAACGCGATGGGCGAGCCCAATGTCATGACGGCGGCCTGGGGCGGGATCTGCTGCTCCATCCCCCCTTGCGTCGCCATATCCCTGAGAAAAGCCACCTACACCTACGGCAATGTCGTCGCGCAGCGCGCATTCACGGTCAACATCCCCTCCGAAAATCACGTTGCCCATGCGGACTACTTCGGGATGGCGTCCGGCAAGAACACGGACAAGTTCAAGGCCGCCGGACTGACGCCGGTGAAAAGCGCGCTGGTCAATGCCCCCTACATCGAAGAATTTCCGCTTTGCCTCGAGTGCAAACTGATCCGGCAGATCGAGATCGGGATGCATACGCAGTTCATCGGGGAAATCCTGGACGTCAAAGCCGACGAAGGGGTTCTCGACGATCGGGGAATGCCGGACATCGCCAGGGTCAGGCCCTTTTCCTATGTGCCGGAGGCCCAGCTTTACTGCGGCACGGGCAGCCTGCTGGGCGGGGCGTTTTCGATCGGGAAGGCCCTGAAGGAGAAAACATAGCTCCCGGCCCGCATGCCCGATGCCGTCTGCCGTTTTCAAGCCCGGCGCTCAACATATAATCGTCCAGTCAAATCTATATTTGGAGGTGGCCGCATGAAACGATTGCTGATCAGTATCGCCATCATTCTCATTGCCTCCCCTGCCTTCGCCGCGGACGTGAACGTGTCGGTCAGCGAGGTCAAGGATTCGCGCACAACGGGACAGTTCTTTGCCGGACTCGAAATCAAGTTCAAAATCATGGGGGATGCCCTGTCGGATGCCCGGGGCGTGAAACTGGCGGTCGCGAAGGCGACCGACGACACCGGTCGCGACCTCATCAAAAAAGACGAGTCAGGAAGCAGAGATTTCGCCAAACCGGATGAAAACCGCGCGGGCCTGGTTGAGATAGAGGCCAAACTGAAAAATCCCGCGAGGAAGGCGGCTGTGGTGAAGGAAGTGTCCGGCGAGGTCACCATCTTTTCTCCGGGAAGAGATCCGAATGCGGTTGCCTCCATTCCTGCTTTCATGACGCTGGCAGGCAAAAAGATCGAAAACGGCGCCCTGAAAGCCGGGGGGGTCGGGCTGGGGATCATGACCAAAAAGGAGTTTGACGCATTCAAGGAACAGCAGCAGAAAGAAGTCAAGGCAAAGGAAGGGGAAATGATCCGGGAATTGGGGGAGGCGATGGCCAAGGCCCTCGGCGCGCTCTTTGGAAGCATGATGGAGGTCTCGGAAAACAGCGTCATCCTGAATGTGACCGACCCGGACTCAAAGGTTGTGGATGTGGAATTTACAGATGCCTCCGGCGGTCCTCTTCGAAGCGGTTCGTCAATGAAGACCGGGGACATCCGGGTGTTTGAATTTGAAAAACCGATGCCCCGGGACGCGAAGCTGACGGTATACCTCGCAACGCCGAAGGCACTGTGGAAGGCGTCCTTCAAACTGCAGGACATCGCCCTGCCGTGAGACAATGCCTGATAAGGAATCGGTGGAAGCGGCGATTGCCGAAACGGAGAAGATCCGCGGCCATGACGCATCCCTCCTGTTCATCCGCAACCCGCTGGCCGAAAGCAGGCAGTGAACGGAAACATTATCTTGACTTTTTTCACCGCTTCGGCGCACATTATCAAGAGACAGGCAAGGCATATTCAACCGGTCAACATCCGCTCCGACTCCCCTTCAGGGTGATGCCATGCAGAAATGATTTCAGCCCCGTGTCCAATCCAGGAAGCGGGGTTTTTTGTTTCAGGGGGGAAGGCAAAGCGCAGCGAAAATCGGAAACCCGAAACAGCACGTTTGGCGAGGAGGCGAACATGATCGAGGATTGGCTGGCAAATGCGTACGGTGGAATATCACGCCGGGATTTCCTGGCAAAGATGGGCGCGGCCGGCATCGGGCTGGCCGGCTTCGCGATCGCGGCGACACCGGTCGCGGGCAAGGTTATCACCACGCCGGCGTCGGGCATCACGGTTTCCGAAGGCAAGGTGCCGTCCGGCGATTTCCAGGTGCCGATTTACGAGGCCTGCCCGGCCGCCGCGGGGAAATATCCCGTTGTGCTGATCATTCCGGAGATTTTCGGAATGCACGAGCACATCAGGGATGTCACCCGCCGCTATGCCCGCGCCGGATTCCTGGGCATTACCTTCGAGCCTTACGCGCGGGAAGGCGGCGTCCTGCACCTGCCCAACATTGACGCTGTGCGCAAGGTGGTCGATCCGGTTCCCGATGAGCGGGTGATGGGCGACCTGGACGCTCTCATGGCCCATGTCCGGAAACATCCTTCCGCGCTGGCCGAACGGATCGGCGTGACCGGATTCTGCCGGGGCGGCATGTACACGCTTCTCTTTGCGGCCCACAACCGCGACGTGAAGGCCGCCGTCGCCTGGTACGGCCAGATCCGGCCCGCCATCGCGAAGGGCGTGCGGACGGAGGGGCCGCTGGATGCCACCGCCCGGATCCAGGCGCCCGTCCTGGGCCTGTACGGAGGGGAGGACCTGGGCATTCCGGTTGCCGACGCGAAGGCGATGGAGGCCGCACTCAGGGCCGCGGGCCGGACGGCCGAATTCATCATCTACCCGGGCGCGCCACACGCCTTTTTCGCCGATTACCGCCCCAGCTACCGGGCCGATGCAGCGACGGACGCGTGGAACCGCAACCTGGCATGGTTCAAAAAATACCTGGCTGCGTAACCCTTCCGTGCGGACTGGGAGCGACAAATTGCCGGGATGAGGCGCGAACGGCACGGCGGTTGCGTGCGCCATCTTCAATGACTCGCAGCATCAGGAGGAGATCCATGTTTCAGACGCAGCGTCGCAGAATCTTCCCATTCGAACCCGTAGCGTTCATGCTCGTCCTGCTGGCCGGCCTTCTGGCCGCGGGCTGCTCGAAGGGGCCCCAGGAGGCCCCGCAACCGCCGGTCGTCGAGGTTATGCCCGTCATCCAGAAGGATGTTCCCATCTACCACGAGTGGGTGGGGACGCTGGACGGCACGGTGAACGCCACGATCCGCGCCCAGGTC